>JBDLJX010000035.1:0-25913 GCA_039714155.1 Pseudomonadota bacterium
GCCTTTGTTAAGGGAATAGCCATTAACGGCAGGCTGCGCCTTGTCTTGGGTCATTTGTGGGCCTCTGATATGTGCACGTTATCCGTTACACCGCACTAGCGTATGTGTCGGAGTGTACCACTTCAGGTCGGTAGCAGTTTACGGTGCGTCTGGATCGACATGAGGATACCGAAGCCGGCCATCAAGGTCACGATCGACGTGCCGCCGTAGCTGATCATCGGCAGTGGCAGACCGACCACCGGCAACAGCCCGGTGACCATGCCGGTATTGATGATTACGTAAACGAAAAAGGTCATGGCGAGACTGCCGGCCAGCAGGCGTGTGTAGGTGTCCTGCGCCTGAATGGCAATCAGGATGCCGCGAATGACGATGATGATGTAAAACATAAACAGCAGCAGCACGCCCATGAAGCCGAATTCCTCGCCCAGTACGGCAAAAATAAAGTCGGTGGAACGCTCCGGCAGAAAGTCCAGTTGTGACTGGGTGCCATTCAGCCAGCCCTTGCCCAGCAGGCCACCGGAACCGATGGCGATCTTGGACTGGATGATGTGGTAGCCCGCCCCGAGCGGGTCATTCTCGGGATTGAGGAAGGTCAGTACGCGCTGACGCTGGTAGTTGTGCATGAAATGCCAGATCAATGGACCTGCCGCAGCCACTATCACTGACAGGAACACCAGCAGCCGCCACTGCAGGCCGGCGAGGAACAGCACAAAGAAACCGGAGCAGGCAATCAGCAGGGCAGTGCCAAGGTCCGGTTGCTTGGCAATCATCAGCATGGGTACGGCGATCAGGACACCGCCGGTCAGTATCTGGAAACGGTTGGGCGGCAGGCGCACATCCGCCAGGTACCATGCCACCATCATGGGGACTGCCAGTTTCATCATCTCCGAAGGCTGGAAACGTACCACATACAGGTTCAGCCAGCGCTGTGCACCACCACTGGCCTCGCCGCTGACCAGCACGGCCAGCAGTAACAGGATGCCGGTGGCAAAGGCCCACGGCGTGACACGCATCAACAGGCGCGGCGAGAGCTGGGCAACGGCAAACATGATGGCAAAGGCAATGGCCAGTCGGATCAATTGCCGGAACAGCAGGTCTGTGTCTTCACCGCCGGCACTGTAGAGCACCAGCAGGCCAAGCGTCGAGACACCGATCAATGCAAGCAGCAGTGGCACATCGAGATGCAGGCGGTACGGCCAGTCATGCCGGCCGGCATCCTGTCGCTGGCTTGAGAGTATGGTGCTCATGCCGGGTTACCCAGCAACCAGGCATCCATGATGGTGCGGGCAATGGGCGCTGCCACGGCACTGCCGCTGCCGCCGTGTTCGACGATCACGGCAACAGCGATGCGCGGGTCATCTACCGGTGCAAAGGCGATAAACAGTGAATGGTCGCGCAGTTTCTCGGCAATCGCTTCGGCGTCGTATTCTTCTTCCTGTTTGAGCCCAAACACCTGGGCGGTACCGGTCTTGCCGGCTATTTGATAGGGGCTGTCTGCACCGATACGCCGTGCCGTGCCGCGCGGTGCGTGCACGACATCGACCATGGCATGAATAATGGCATCCCAGTGTTGCTGGTCCTTGATGGTAATGGTCTCACCAATGCGCGGCTGGTGCGGTTGCAGATCGTCGCTACCGGCATACTGCTCGGCGTGTACGATCTTCGGCTGGACCATCTGGCCGTTGTTGGCGAGGGCGACGGTGGCCGTCGCCAGCTGCAGCGGCGTGGTCAGGAAGAAGCCCTGGCCAATGCCGGTAATGATGGTTTCACCGGGAAACCAGGGCTCGCCGCGGTGCTGGCGTTTCCAGGCCGGTGACGGCAGCAGGCCGGGCAATTCACCGACGATGTCAATACCGGTGCGCTGCCCGAAACTGAAATGTTGCAGGTAGTCATGAATGCGTTCAATGCCCATCGACAGGGCAAGGTCATAGAAATACACGTCACAGGACTGTTCGATAGCAGTGTCAAGGTTTACGGTGCCATGCCCGGTGCGTTTCCAGTCACGGTACTTGCGCGTGCTGCCCGACAGGGAATAAAAACCCGGACAATAGGTTGTAGACTGGCTGCCGGTGATGCCCTGTTCAAGGCCGGCGATCCCGATGAAGGGCTTGATGGTCGAGCCGGGCGGGTACTGGCCGCGCAGTGCGCGATTGAACAGCGGTTCCCTGTCGTCGTCCCTGAGTGCCTTGTAAGCGTCGAATTCAATGCCGTTAACAAACGGGTTCGGGTCATAGGTTGGCAGGCTCACCATAGCGAGGACATCGCCGGTCTTCGGATCGAGCGCAATGGCGGAGCCCGTACGGTCCCCAAAGGCCTGTTCCGCAGCAGCCTGCAGGCGCGAGTCCAGTGTCAGGTACAGGTTGTTGCCGGGTACCGGCGGGGTTCGCTGCAGGATGCGCAGTACCCGGCCCTGTGCCGTGGTCTCCACGTGCTGTACGCCGACTGTGCCATGCAGTACGTCCTCGTAGGTCTTTTCAATACCAATCTTGCCGATATGTGTAGTGCCGCTGTAATTGGAGGTATCGATATTCTGCAATGCCTTTTCATCAATGCGCCCGACATAACCCAGTGCATGCACACCGAGTTTTCCCAGCGGGTAATGCCGCGCCAGGCCGGCATGTATGTCGACGCCGGGAAAACGGTGCCGGTTGACGGAGAACCGCGCAACTTCGGCATCATCAAGATGAAAACGCAGCGGGATGGCCTGGAAACGCGGTTTGCGTGCCAGCAGTTTTTCAAAGCGTGAACGATCGATGTCACTGATGTGGATGATTTCTTCCAGTGCCGCCAGTGTTGAAGGTATGTCATCAACCTGTTCCGGAGTTATTTCAAGACTGAAAGAGGGCAGATTCTCTGCCAGCAGGATGCCGTTACGGTCATAGATCAGTCCGCGGTTGGGCGCGATGGCCTGCAGTTTTACCCGGTTGTCTTCCGACAGGGTGGTGTAATGCTCATGGTCGATGACCTGCAGGTACAGCAGACGGGTAAAGAGTGCCAGTAACAGCAGGCCGCAAAATACCAGCAGCAGGATTGCCCGGTTGGTAAACAGGCGGCACTCCATGAAGTGGTCTTTCAGTGTGAGCGGTTTCGGCATCAGTCAGCCCGTTGATTGCTGCAGTCAGTTGACACTGAATCCCCTGCGCATTGAACGCAATATCATGTATATCGGCGGCCATAGCAGCGCACCGAACAATGACGGGGTCCAGTAATACCAGGCCGGCCCGGGGCGACCGATAAACCGGGTGACCCAGAGCGACAGCAACTGGTGCAGTACCAGCAGGACCAGGATGATGAGGGCCTGTTGCCAGACCGGGAACAGACGGATACGTTGATGGAATTTCAGGGTGACCCAGGCAACCACGGCCAGTGCCATGGCATGTTGCCCGAGCAGTGTACCAGTGAGCAGATCGACCAGCAGTCCCGTGAACCAGCCGGTGGTAACGCCAACACGGTCCGGCAGTGCCAGGCACCAGTAGATCAGCACCAGTCCGACCCAGTCAGGACGTACTATGCGCCCCCACTCGGGCAATGGCACCACTGTCAGGGTCAGTGCTGCCAGGAACGTAAAGATGATGATGCCACTACCATGACGACGGCCGGTAATCATTCGCTGGCCTCGTCGGTTCCGGCTGCGTCTTCGGGTACAATCTGAATATCGGCGCCGGCCTGTTGATTGGCTGTTGGCGTAGCAGCCGGAACCGTGATATCGAAATCACCCGGCCACACCAGCAGCACTTCGCGACTGCGGTCGAGTTTCGCCATGGGGGTCGCCACGACCTGTGCGAACGTCTTGCCGGGATCCTGCTGGATGGCAGTAACCCTGGCAACCGGGTAGCCCTGCGGGAAACGGCCGCCGAGCCCGGAGGTGATCAGCAGGTCACCGGCGCGAATATCGGAATTGTTTGGCAGATAAGGGAGTTCCAGGCGGTTGATGGTGCCGCTGCCCAGTGCGATGGTACGCAGGCCGTTACGATTCACCTGTACCGGAATGGCGTGTGAGGTATCGGTAATAAGTACGGCGGTCGAGGTGTACGGGCCGACATGCACGACCTGTCCCATGACACCATCGGCATCCAGTAATGGCTGGCCCGGGTAGATACGGTCAAGGTCACCCTTGTTGATGACGATCTGGTGTTTGTAGGGGTCGAGGTTGACCGACAGCAATTCCGCGACGAGAATTTTTTCGCCGACCTCGAAAGAGGAATCGAGCAGCTCACGCAGGCGGATATTCTCGATTTCCAGCGCCTCGAGTTTCTGCCTCTGGGCCTTCAGCATCAGTAGCTGCGTCCGCAGGCCGGCGTTTTCCTCCTGCAGCTGGCGCCGGCTGGCAAGTGATTCCCGGAACCAGCCCGATACGGTATCCGGCAGTTCCACTGCCATCTGGATCGGGTAGACCAGCAGTGACAGACCGGCACGCAGGGATTCGAGGTGGTTCTGGCGGTGGTCCATCGTCATCAACGCAATCGACAGCGACATGCAGACAATCAGCCGTGCGGTAATCGAGGGACCTTGTGCGAAGATCAGTTTGATGGATGTACCCTTGTATCAAGCAAAGCAACAGGCCGGCAGGGCCTGGCCAGCTATTCTAACGTACTAAGGAGAACGCCTGTTAGCCGACAGGCTCATCCGCGGAACGTCGAACCGCAGAACTGCGGTCGGGTTTATTCGACGGTAAAGACGTCGCCGCCACGCTCGTCAAACAGTTCGAGCGCGCGACCGCCACCGCGGGCAACGCAGGTCAGGGGATCCTCGGCCACTACCACCGGCAGCCCGGTTTCCTCCATCAACAGGCGGTCAATATCACGCAGCAGCGCACCGCCACCGGTCAGAACGATACCGCGCTCGGCAACATCGGCACCGAGTTCGGGTGGCGTTTGTTCCAGTGCCGTCTTGACGGCACCGACGATACCGGCCAGTGGCTCCTGTAGCGACTCCAGGATCTCGTTGCTGTTCAGGGTGAAGCTGCGCGGGATGCCCTGGGACAGGTTACGACCCTTGACCTCGAGTTCCATGACTTCCTTGCCCGGGTAGGCCGAGCCAATTTCATGCTTGATGCGCTCGGCCGTGGCCTCGCCGATCAGGGTGCCGTAATTGCGTCGCACGTAGTTGATGATGGCGTCGTCGAAGCGGTCACCGCCGATACGTACCGAGGATGAATAGACAATACCATTCAATGAGATAACAGCGACTTCTGATGTGCCGCCACCGATATCCAGCACCATGGAGCCACGGGCCTCGTCGACCGGCATACCGGCGCCAATAGCCGCTGCCATCGGCTCCTCGATCAGGTAGACCTCGCGCGCGCCGGCGCCGTGCGCGGACTCGCGGATGGCACGGCGTTCCACCTGGGTGGAGCCGCAGGGGACGCAGATCAGTACCCGTGGACTGGGCTTGAAGAAGCGTGCTTCGTGCACCTTGTGGATAAAGTGCTGCAGCATCTTTTCCGTGATAGTGAAGTCGGCGATCACGCCATCCTTCAATGGCCGGATGGCAGTGATATTGCCCGGTGTACGGCCCAGCATGAGCTTTGCCTCGGCGCCGACGGCGGCAATGCTTTTCGGGCCGCCGGGGCCGCGATCCTGGCGGATGGCGACAACGGACGGTTCATTCAGGACGATGCCCTGGCCACGGACATAGATGAGGGTGTTGGCAGTGCCGAGATCAATCGAGAGATCGTTGGAAAACAGGCCAAATAAACTTTTAATTACCATTGAGTCCTTGTCCGCGGGCGGTGGGTCGCAATCGAAGGGGGGTAATCTAACAACGGGGGCCGGTTTCGGCAAGACAATCCCCCGATTCCTTCCTGCAATCCGACTCGGGATTATGCTACCTTTGCGCCCCTGCTAATTACGGGAAAACCGTGAGACGGAGTCGGAATGGCGCTTGATGCCTCACAAGTCGAGAAGATTGCCCACCTGGCAAGGCTGGCTATCGATGCGGACGATATTCCCGAATATGCCCGCAACCTGTCGGATATCCTGGCGTTTGTCGAGCAACTCGAGTCGGTGGATACCACGTCGGTGGTGCCGCTGGCGCACCCGCTGGATGCGACCCAGCGCCTGCGTCCTGACGCGGTGACTGAAACCAATGAACGCGAGATTTTTCAGGCACATGCGCCACAGACCGAGAATGGACTCTACCTTGTCCCCAAGGTGATCGAGTAAGCAGGACCGAATTCCAGCGATGCACCAGAAAACCGTTGTTGCACTGTCTGCCGCCCTCCAGCAGGGCGAGATCTCGAGCGAGGAATTGACCCGTGCCTGCCTGGAGCGGGTGGCGGCGCTGGACGGGCAACTCAACAGCTTTATCACAGTCACCGAAGAATCGGCGCTGGACGCCGCCCGGGCTGCTGATGACCGTATCAAGGCGGGTGAGGCCGGACCGTTGACCGGAATTCCGTTTGCCCACAAGGATATTTTCTGTACCAGGGGAGTCCGGACCAGCTGCGGTTCCCGTATGCTGGATAATTTCATTGCACCCTACGATGCCACCGTGACCCGGAAACTGGTGGCAGCCGGTGCCATCATGATCGGCAAGACCAACATGGACGAGTTCGCCATGGGCTCATCCAGCGAAACCAGTTATTACGGACCGGTCAGGAACCCGTGGAACACCAGCACGGTACCCGGTGGTTCGTCCGGCGGCTCGGCGGCAGCCGTGGCCGCATGCCTGGTACCGGCCAGTACCGGTACCGATACCGGTGGCTCGATTCGCCAGCCGGCCGCGCTCTGCGGCATTACCGGCATCAAGCCGACCTATGGCCGGGTATCACGCTACGGCATGATTGCGTTCGCTTCGAGTCTCGATCAGGGTGGGCCATTTGCACGCACTGCCGAAGACGCGGCGTTGATGCTGGGTGTTATGGCCGGGTTTGATCCGCGTGATTCCACCAGTGTCGAGCGGCCGGTTGAGGATTACCGCGCAACGTTAAATGATTCCCTGCAAGGACTGAAGATCGGTTTGCCGAGGGAGTTTTTCGGCGACGGACTTGACGGCCAGGTCGGTGCTGCCGTGGATGCGGCCCTGGAGGAGTACAAAAAACTCGGTGCCGGGGTGACGGAAATCTCGTTGCCGAATGCACGTTATTCGGTGCCGGTCTATTACGTGGTGGCGCCGGCAGAGTGTTCCTCCAACCTGTCGCGATTTGACGGTGTGCGTTACGGTTACCGCGCCGATGATGTGCATGACCTTGAAGACCTGTACAAGCGTTCCCGTGGTGAGGGTTTTGGCGCCGAGGTGAAGCGCCGCATCATGATCGGTACCTATGCACTATCGGCCGGTTACTACGATGCCTACTATCTCAAGGCGCAGCAGGTGCGACGCCAGATCCGTGAGGATTTCCTGAAGGCGTTCGAGGCAGTCGATGTCATCATGGGGCCGACCTCGCCTAGTGTTGCGTTTGGCATCGGTGAGAAGTCCGATGACCCGGTATCCATGTACCTGTCCGATATCTACACCATCGCTGTCAATCTTGCCGGTCTGCCTGGTATGTCGATACCGGCAGGATTTGCCAGTGACATGCCGGTCGGTCTGCAACTGATTGGCAATTATTTTGCAGAGGGCCGCCTGCTGAATGTCGCGCACCAGTACCAGCAGGTGACCGACTGGCATATGAAAACACCGGAAGGTTTTGCGTAACGATGGAATGGGAAACCGTCATCGGGCTTGAGATCCATACCCAGCTTGCCACACAGAGCAAGATATTTTCCGGTGCGGCAACGCGATATGGCGCCGAACCCAATACCCAGGCCTGCGCAGTCGATCTCGGCATGCCGGGCGTGCTGCCGGTTCTGAATGCCGAGGTGGTGCGCATGGCCGCCATGTTCGGCCTGGCAACACATTCAACCGTGGCGCCGCGCTCGGTGTTTGCCCGCAAGAATTATTTCTATCCCGACCTGCCCAAGGGTTACCAGATCAGTCAGTTCGAGCTGCCGATCGTGCACGATGGCTGGATTGATATTGATTTGGGTGAAGGTGAGAGCAAGCGCATTGGCATTACGCGCGCCCATCTTGAGGAGGATGCCGGCAAGTCCCTGCACGAGGACTTCCATGGCATGACCGGTATCGATCTCAATCGTGCCGGCACACCGTTGCTGGAAATTGTGTCGGAACCGGATCTGCGTTCGGCGAAGGAAGCTATTGCCTACATGAAGAAGATCCATGTGCTGGTGCGTTATCTTGGTATTTCCGACGGCAATATGCAGGAAGGGTCATTCCGCTGTGATGCGAATGTCTCGATTCGCCCGCAAGGACAGGTGGAATTCGGTACGCGTGCCGAGCTGAAGAACATCAACTCGTTCCGGTTTGTCGAGCAGGCGATCAACTACGAAATTGAACGCCAGATTGCAGTAATCGAAGGCGGTGGTGCAGTAGTGCAGGAAACCCGGCTCTACGATGCCGACCGGAATGAAACGCGCCCCATGCGTTCCAAGGAAGAGGCGAACGATTACCGCTACTTTCCGGACCCGGACTTGTTGCCAGTGGAAATCGACGCGGCCTTTATCGAGGCTGTGCGGAAAACTTTGCCCGAACTGCCGGATGCAAAACGCGAGCGTTTCATTGCCGATTACGGGTTGTCTGACTATGATGCCGGTGTACTGACGGCAACGCGGGAGATGGCGGATTACTTCGAAACGGTTGTCAAGGCCGCCGGCGGTCAGGGCAAGCTGTCGGCCAACTGGGTCATGGGCGAACTGTCCGGCGCCCTCAACAAGGCCGGCATGGATATCAGTAACAGCCCGGTCAGTGCGGCAGATCTGGGAGGTATGCTGCAGCGTATCGAAGACGGCACGATTTCCGGCAAGCTTGCCAAGCAGGTCTTCGAGGCCATGTGGGGCGGCGAGGGTACTGCCGATGACATCATTGAACAGCAGGGCCTGAAGCAGATCTCGGATACCGGTGCCATTGAAGCGATAATCCAGGAAGTGCTCGACAACAGCCCGAAGCAGATCGAGCAATACCGTGGTGGCCAGCAGAAGGTGTTCGGCTATTTTGTCGGCCAGGTCATGAAGGCCACCCAGGGCAAGGCCAACCCGAAGCAGGTCAACGAGTTGCTGAAGAAATTCCTTGATAACTGACTAAAAAATTTTCTCGCGCCAAGGCGCCAAGACGCAAAGAAAGTCAAAACAAAAAATATTTACTACAGGAGCATGTGTGTTTTTTGCACCTTTGCGCGAGATTTATTGATTCATGAAAACCATCGCCGATGAAAACATTCCCTGTGTGACCGAGGCGTTTTCGACGCTGGGTGACGTGACGCTGCTGTCCGGCCGGTCGATGCTGGCCGATGATGTGCATGATGCCGATGTGCTGCTGGTGCGCTCGGTGACCCGGGTCGACCAGGAGCTGCTGGCAGGCTCGCAGGTACAGTTTGTCGGTTCGGCAACTATCGGTTTTGATCATATTGACCGTGACTACCTTGAGTCCCGGGGTATCGGTTTTGCGACCGCACCCGGCAGCAATGCCGTGTCTGCTGCAGAATACGTCGTCAGTTGTGTGTTGCAGCTGGCAGGGCTATGCGGATTTGATCCGGCCGGGAAGACTGTCGGTATTGTCGGGTGCGGCAATGTCGGTTCGCGTGTCCGGGACCGGCTGACTGTACTGGGTATGTGCTGCCTTGTTAACGACCCGCCATTACAGGCAGCTGGCGGCCATGATGACTATGTCGGGCTTGATGCCATTCTCGATGCCGACATTGTTACCTTGCATGTGCCGTTAACGCGCAGCGGCGACTGGCCAACCTTGCATCTTGCTGATCGCGATTTCCTCGGCAAGCTGAAACACAATGCCATTCTCATTAATACCGCGCGTGGTGCGGTGGTAGACAATGCTGCACTCGATGAATTGCTGCTGGTGCGCCCGGATTTAACGGTTGTGCTTGATGTCTGGGAAGGTGAGCCGGCGATCAACCTCGCGTTACTGGACAAGGTTGCCATCGGCACACCCCACATTGCCGGCTACAGTCTTGATGGCAAACTGCGCGGTACGGAGATGATTTACCGGGCAGCTTGCGAATTTCTGCAGCTTGCACCGGACTGGCAGCCGACTGCGGCCCTGCCCGGGCGCAAGACGTTCACCCTTGCAGATGCAGGCAGTGAGATTGCCACGCTTCGGCAGGCAGTGGGCTTTGCCTATGATGCCAGCCGGGATGACGCGCGCTTGCGGAAACTGCCACAACTCGATGCGGCGGAACAGCCACATTATTTCGATCGGCTGCGCAAGCAGTACCCGGTGCGGCGCGAATTTTCCGAAACGGTGATCCGCCTGGCAGCCGACGATAATACGCTGGCACAGACATTGCGATTGCTGGGGTTTGTCGTCGAGGAGTAGTTGATTTCCATACATAAACGCTGGCAATTCCGGGGACAGTATACTAATTATCAGCTGTATTTTAGAAATAGGTATACTGTCCCCGGAATTGCTCATCCGGGCTATGTCTTGTCAATCAGACAGGCCGCACACCGGGCAATCCGGATCACGTGTCAATTTGAGTGACCGCCAGTCGTGTTGCAGCCCGTCGAACACCAGCAGGCGGCCGCACAGGTTGCTGCCCAGTGACAGTATCACCTTGATTGCCTCGAGCGCCTGTAGTGAACCGATAATGCCGACTACCGGCGACAGTACGCCGTTTTCGGCACAGGTCTGGTCGGCATCTTCTCCCTGCTTATATAAACACGCGTAGCAGGGACTGTCCGGTGTGCCGGGCAGGAATACCGCAACCTGGCCCTCCATGCGCACGGCGGCACCCGAGACCAGGGGTGTGCTGTGAGCGACGCAGGCCGCATTGACTGCAAAGCGGGTGTTGAAGTTATCAGAGCAATCGAGCACGATGTCCGCCTGTTGTACTTCACTGGCCAGCTGTTCACCCGACAGGCGTTCGGGAATGGTCGTTACCTGTACATCGGGATTGATGGCCTGCAGGGTTTCCGCTGCTGATGCCGTTTTTGGTTTTCCCAGGTCGGTACTGTTGTGCAGTATCTGGCGTTGCAGATTCGACAGCTCAACCGTGTCCGGGTCGGCAATTACAATATGTCCGATACCGGCCGCGGCAAGGTACATGGCAGCCGGTGAGCCCAGGCCGCCGGCACCGATCACCAGAGTGCGTGTGGCCAGCAGTTTGTCCTGGCCGGCAACATCAACCTGCGGCAGCATGATTTGCCGGCTATAGCGGAGTAGCTGCTGGTCGTCCATAGATTAATCATTGCAGGGTGCGCTGTGCGCACCGGATAATATTCAAATTACGCTTATGGTGCGCATGGCGCACCCTGCATGCAGGTTATTTATAGATAGCGCTTCTGGTATTCCGGCCGGTGGTCACGGCAGCCATGCTCGCGGCGCAGATAGCGGGTAATAAAGGCATCGCGGGTATATTCGGCCTGGTCATGACCAGGCGCTGTACATTCGATATCTTCCTTGTAATAGCAAAAGGCGCGCATGACGCGGCAGAACAGGCTGGTGCTGACCTGGTAGCCGAATTCGGTCAACAGGGCCTCGATAATTTGCAGGGTAATCTGGCGGACGTTGTAGCGGACGATGATGCGATCCGCGCGGTCAATGCGGACGTCAGTCACCCCCTTGACGTCACGCAACAGCTGCACCGCGGATGCGACCTTGTCCGGATCCTGATCGCGCAGTCGGATGGTTCTGCATTTCAGTTTCTCAGTCACACCTGTAAGTATAACGGGTCAGCAGGGGACAGACCACGATTTCCAGGGTTGGTATGCAACCCTGACCGGTTAACAGGGACCGTTGGAAGCTGTTACCTGCCCCCGTTCAGGCGGGATGTCTGCCCATGGTTACCCGGCTGAGACCGGCGCTATCGCTATGGGTGCTGACCTCGGTATAGCCGCTGGCACAAAACAGGCGGGCGACGTAGTCACCCTGATCATAGCCATGCTCAACGACAAGCCAGCCACCCGGGCGCAAGTGCACCCGGGCAGTCGAGGTGATGGTCCGCAAGGCATCCAGGCCATCGCTGCCGGCTGCCAGCGCAGTGGGCGGCTCGTAACGCACGTCACCGGTGTCGAGATGCGGGTCACCAACAGCAATATAGGGCGGGTTACCGAGAATGAAATCAAACAGGCTGTCTGGCAGCGGTTCGCACCAATGTCCTGCAACAAAGTGGACATTACGAATACCGAGCCGTTCTGCGTTCTCCTGTGCAACGGCCAGTGCTGATGCCGAGTTGTCGGTGGCGATGATCACACAGCGCGGGCGTTCACTGGCAATCGCCAGTGCAATGGCGCCACTGCCGGTACCAAGATCGGCCACACGGCAGGCACGGTCATCCGGCAGTTTTGCCAGCGCGAGTTCCACCAGGGTTTCGGTTTCAGGTCGGGGAATGAGTGTGTCCGGTGTAACCGTCAATGGCAGTGACCAGAATTCACGGACACCGGTGAGGTGCGCTACCGGTTCACCATTGGCACGGCGCTGGATCCAGTTCTCGTATTGTTGCCGGGTTGCATCGTCGATCGTGCGTTCCGGCCAGGCATGCAGGTAACTGCGCGGCATATCGAGACAGGCGGCCAACAGCACTTCCGCGTCCAGCCGGGCGGAGTCACCCGGCAGGCTGGCAACGGCCTGTGTCAGCAGCGACCGGATCGATGTGCCGGGGTCAGCCATGGGTGTTTATACCGGGTACTCTTTGAATCTGGAAAAATCGATTTTATTGCCACGGAATCCACGAAAGGACACGGAGAAATGTCTTTGAAGGCATTTATTCTTCCGTGTTTTCCGTGGATTCCGTGGCCATTTAATAAAAAACCGGCACTCAGCCTGATTAGGTTCTGTATCCGTAATTATCATATGGATAGAGCACTAGTGTGGTGTAACGGATAACGTGTACGTATCAGCGAGACGAGAAGCCGTTAGCTGCAAGGCGCGTCTCGCAGGGAATGGCGTGCCCTTTACAAGAGACGCAACACCGCAGATGACGGCTTCTCGTCTCGCCCGCAGGGAGGCCCACAAATGACCCAATACTGCGTTGCAGCCTTTGTTAAGGGAATGGCCATTAACGGCAGGCTGCGCCTTGTCTTGGGTCATTTGTGGGCCTCTGATATGTGCACGTTATCCGTTACACCGCACTAGCTCTGCGTCTCGAGGGCAGCAAGCTGGTCGGCCTGGTTCTCACTGACCAGTGGGTCGATCACGGCGTCGAGGTTACCGGCCATGATCTCGTCAAGCTTGTAGAGCGTCAGGTTGATGCGGTGATCGGTCAGGCGTCCCTGCGGGAAGTTATAGGTGCGAATACGTTCCGACCGGTCGCCGCTGCCAACCAGTTGGCGACGGGTAGCGGTTTCCTCGGCCTTCTGTTTCTCCCTTTCCACATTCAGCAGGCGGGCAGCCAGCAGTGACATGGCGCGCGCCCGGTTTTTATGCTGCGAGCGTTCATCCTGGCATTCGACGACGATGCCGCTAGGCAGGTGCGTGAGGCGGATGGCGGAGTCGGTCTTGTTGACGTGCTGGCCGCCGGCGCCGGAGGCGCGAAAGGTATCGACTTTCAGGTCGGCAGGATTGATATCGATCGGGTCGATCTCGTCGGCCTCCGGAAGGATGGCAACGGTGGCGGCCGAGGTATGAATGCGGCCCTGCGACTCGGTTTCCGGCACCCGTTGTACACGGTGTGCGCCTGACTCGAATTTCAGGCGCGACCAGGCGCCGTGGCCGATGATGCGGGCAATGATTTCCCTGTAGCCGCCATGTTCGCCCGCGCTTTCGCTGAGAATCTCGATCTGCCAGTTGTGGATTTCCGCGTAGCGCGAGTACATGCGAAACAGGTCGCCGGCAAAGATGGCAGCTTCATCACCGCCGGTACCGGCGCGGATCTCGAGGAAAATATTGCTGTTGTCGTGCGGGTCCTTCGGCAACAGCAGTTTCTGCAATTCGAGTTCCAGTGTCTCAAGCCGGTTGCCGGCATCGGCTTGCTCCTCCTGTGCCATGGCCTGCATATCCGGATCCGGGTCCTTGAGCATGTCTTCGGCCGAGGCAAGATCATTCCGGGCCTGTTGCCAGTCACGGAAATTATTCACCACCGGTGTGAGTTGCGCGTATTCCATTGACAGTTGCCGGTAGCGGTCCTGATCGGCAATGGTGTCGGCGTCGGCGAGCAGGGCACTGACTTCACTGTGGCGCTCTTCGATGCTCTCAAGTTTACCAAGTATGGAAGGTTTCATCAGGCGAGAGTCACTTGTCGGTCTTGAGGCTGAACAGGGTACGCACCGATTCCAGCAGACCGGACTTGCCATGGTCGGCAGCTTCACGCAGGTTGACACTGGGTTCGTGCGCCAGTTTGTTGATGAGATTGCGGGTCAGCGATGCCATTATGGCATCCGGGTCGTCGCCGTTGGCCAGTCGTTGTCTGGCCTTCTGCAGTTCGTTCTCACCCAGCGTTTGTGCATGTTCGCGGTAGGCGCGAATGGCCGGTACGGCGTCCAGTGAACGCATCCATGCCATGAAATGCTCGACCTGTACATCGATGATATCTTCGGCCTGTTCGGCGGCTTTCCGGCGTGACTTCAGGTTTTCCTCGATGACTTCCTGCAAGTCATCGACGGTATAGAAGTACACATCATCCAGTCTGGCGACGCCCGGATCGATATCACCAGGTACGGCAATATCAACCATGAACACCGGTTTGTGCTTGCGGTTTTTCAGTGCCGCCTCGACACCGGAACAGTCGAGAATGATATCCGGGCTGCCGGTTGATGCGATAACGATATCGGCCTCGGCGAGGTGGGAGCCTATCTGGTCGAGGGCAATGCCGTAACCGTTGAACCTGGTCGCCAGTTCATGGGCACGTTCCACCGTACGATTGGCAATGATGATTTGTCTGATGCCATGTTCATGCAGGTGGCGGGCAGTAAGTTCGATAGTCTCGCCGGCGCCGATCAATAATGCCGTTTGCTTTTCGAAGCCGCCGAAGATTTGCCGGGCGAGGCTGACGGCGGCAAATGCGACTGACACCGGGCTGGCGCCAATGGCGGTGTCGGTACGAATCTGTTTGGCGACCTGGAAGGTATGTTGAAACAGGTGGTTGATCAGCGTGTTCAGTGTGCCGGCCGTCCTGGCCTGCTGATAACTGGATTTCATCTGGCCAAGAATCTGCGGTTCACCGAGAATCAGGGAATCCAGCCCGGCCGCCACGCGCAGCATATGGCGCACGGCCGTGTCATCCAGGTAGGTATAGAGGTGTGGCTCAAGCACGTCCCGCTGCAGGTTGTGGAACCGGCACAGCCATTCCGGCAACGTGTCCTGATGCTGGTCCTTCAGGGTGCAGTACAGTTCGGTCCGGTTGCAGGTTGACAGGATAGCGGCTTCCACGACACCGTCGAGTGCGACCAGTTCATCCAGCGCCCGCGATTGCTGCTCGGGTGGAAATACCACCTGGCCGCGGATTTCCACGGGTGCCGTACGATGATTGATGCCAAGGACTGTCAAGTACATGTCAGATTACAAGAAATGCCGCAAACAAACGTAAAATTCTGCATGGAGGGATAAATGAATACAAGCCGGGCCACTCCCGCCAGCCGGTGAGAAATGCGGGCCAGCATGGGTCGGGACTATACAGCATCTCCCTGATTACAGTGCGAATATACCCATGTAAATCATTGTCAAACTGTTAGAATGAACAGCATGAACAGGACTGATTCAGGTATCGCAGGCACCCTGACACGGGCTGGCCTGTGCCTCTTGCTGGCAGGGAACCTGACCGCCTGCGCGGTCTCGGGCGGCAGTCCGGAAGCCGGCCAGGAAGATGCAGAATATCCCGTTGTGTCATCAGCACCGGCTGCTGCGCCAACGGCCGTGGCACAGCCAACGCAGTCACTGAGCCAGCAGATGCTGTTCGATGTCCTGCTTGCCGAAATTGCCGGCCAGCGTGGCAGGCTCGATGTGGCTGTGCCGCACTACCTGCAGGCTGCACTGGAATCACAGGACCCGCAGGTGGCGGAACGTGCCATCCAGATCGCCTCCTTTGCCAAGGACTACCCGGCCGCCTTGCGGGTCGGGCGTCACTGGATCGAGTTCGAGCCGGATAATCTGGATGTGCGCAAGATTGTTGCAGCGCTTGCCATGCAAACGGGTGATGCGGAAGAAGTGGTAAAGCAGCTCGATTACGTCATCGCCCATTCGCAGTCACGCCAACAGGGTTTTGCGATTGCCACGGCTGTCCTGTCCCGGCACAGCGACCGGCAGCAGGCGTTGCAGATCATGGAGACACTGGCGTCACGCTATCCGGACAGCGTCCATGCCCGCATTGCCATGGCACGCATTGCATTGATCAATAACCAGCTCGAACTTGCCATGCATGCCGTTGATAAGGCGCTGGTACTGGAGCCCGGGATGCCGCGCGCCGAGATTATCAAGGCCCAGATATTGATCCGGCAGAATAAGAAACCGGATGCCCTGGAAGGACTGAAGCAGGCGGTCGAACGGCGCCCGGATCATGCCGAGTTGCATTTTGCCTATGGACGGATGTTGCTGGATGCAGGTGACCTGGAAGGTGCGAAGCAGCAGTTCCGCAAGGTGGTGAAACTGGCGCCGGAGAACACCGATGCGCTGTATTCACTGGCGCTGCTGGAACTGGAAACCGGGGAATTGAAGACGGCCGGGAAACATCTGCTGCAAATGCTGGAAACAGGCGAAAAACAGCAGAGTGTGTACTACTATCTTGGCTATGCTGCACAGCAGCTTGGCAAGGATGACGATGCAATAAAGTGGTTTGGCCGGGTGACTTCCGGTGAGTACTGGACGCAGTCGCAGTTGCGTATGGCCAAAATCATGGTACACCAGGGTCGACTCGAGGAAGTCCGCCAGCATATGCACAGTCTGCGCCGCAATCACCCGGAGAATGCGGTCGAAATTTACCTGATCGAGGGGCAGATTCTGTCTGACCTGACCTTGAATGAAGAAGCCTGGCAACTTTACGATCAGGCACTGGCCGTGTACCCGGATGATGAAGAGCTGCTATATGGCCGGGCATTGGCAGCCGAAAAGATTGATCGTATTGACCTTGCTGAAAAGGACATGCGGCGCATCCTTGCATTGAATCCGGATAATGTCAGGACTCTGAATGCACTGGGTTACACCCTTGCTGATCGTACCGATCGCTATGAAGAGGCATTCAAATACATCAAGCAGGCCTATGCGAAGAAGCCGGATGATCCGGCAATCATAGACAGCATGGGCTGGATTCACTACCGGCTGGGTAACATGGATGAGGCCCGTGGTTATTTGCAGCAGGCATGGGAGATGACCCGCGACGGCGAGATCGGTGCCCACCTCGGTGAAGTGTTATGGATGCAGGGTGACCAGGACGGCGCGCGCCGTATCTGGGCAGAGTCGCAGGAAGTCTCCCCCGATAACCCGGTCCTGAAGGACGCTATCGATCGCCTTATGCCGTGACCGCGGCCAGCCGTTTTATTGTCTCTTGCATCCTTGTGCTGGCCGTTACCGGCTGTGCCACGACACCTCCGCTGACGGACGATCTGTCGCCTGATGCGGTCATCCCCGAGTACGACCGCTGGCAATTCAGGGGCAGGGTGTCCATGCAACGTAACGAGGAAGGCTGGCATGCCGGGGTAAACTGGCAGGAAAGTGCCGGTATTTTTACTCTCAAGTTGAGCGGGCCGCTGGGGCAGGGCGCGGTAGAGGTGACGGGCAAAGAGGGGCTGGTGCGGTTGCAGGCGGCCAATGGCAAGATCATTATCGCCAATGATGCCGATGCCCTGCTTGCCGATGTTACCGGCTGGCAGTTTCCGGTCAGCGGCATCCGCTACTGGGTTCGCGGTCTGCCGGCACCGGAGCCACATCCGCAGGCAGTTATCACGCGTGACGAAACGGGCCGCTTGCAGCGCCTGGTGCAATCGGGCTGGGAAATTGACTACAGCCGTTTTGAAATCATTGATGGCTGGCGCTGGCCGACCCGGTTGCGGCTGGCTGCTGACGACCTGGTCGTGCGCCTGGTGATCGATGAATGGGTGTTGCCGGTCGCGGCGAAGGATGCTGTTTCCCGGCCATGAGGCGCAGGAATATTCTGTCGTCTGCCCGGGGGCCGTGGCCTGCGCCGGCCAAGCTGAACCTGTTCCTGCATGTCGTTGGCCGCCGCGACGATGGTTACCATGAGTTGCAAACGGTATTCCAGTTCCTGACACGCGCAGATCGACTGTATTTCGAAACGCGGCCCGACGGTGAGATCCGGCGTCACGGCGGGATGCAGGCTGTCGCGGCCCCGGATGATCTGTGTGTACGTGCGGCAGGGCTCCTGATGGCGCACGCAGAAATATCACAAGGCATTGATATATATATAGAAAAATCCATCCCCGCCGGTGGTGGCCTGGGCGGTGGCAGCTCCGATGCTGCTACCACCCTGTGGGCCCTGAGCCGGTTATGGGGGCTCGGGCTGGATGCGGCGGAGCTGGCTGGTCTTGGCCTGCAACTGGGTGCCGATGTGCCGGTATTCATTCACGGTCAGGCCGCCTGGGCAGAAGGAGTGGGTGAAATTCTGACGCCTGTAGACCTGCCGGAGCCCTGGTTTCTGGTCCTGAATCCCAACGTAAGCGTATCAACTGCAGCAGTTTTTTCCGACACAGAATTGACACGGGACACGCCGCGGATGACAATACGCGCCTTTCTTTCGGGCGGTGGCAGGAATGACTGTGAAGCGGTTGTTCGGCGCAGGTTCCCGGAGGTTGCGGCGGCACTTGACTGGTTGAATCGATATTCCCCGGCACGAATGACTGGCACAGGTGGCTGTGTCTTCGCGGCCTTTGCGACCGAGTCGGAAGCACTGGAAGTGGCGGGACAGGTTCCTGGAGAATGGACTGCGTTTGTCGCCCGGGGGCAGAACCAGTCCCCCCTGCAAGCGACAACGGTGTAATCAGATTGTTATTGGGGCGTCGCCAAGTGGTAAGGCACGGGGTTTTGATCTCCGCATGCGCAGGTTCGAATCCTGCCGCCCCAGCCATTATGTCAATGCTGTGGTGTATTGCGGCAGGGTGAGCACCTGCACGTGGGCTATTTAACGCTTTTAACAGGAACGTTCAAAACGTTTCAGACTGAAACCGGATGATGAAAGGTATGCCAGCACCCGATACTGATTCCCGCATGATGGTGTTTACGGGGAACGCCAATCCGCCACTGGCACAGGATATCGTCAACCAGCTGCGGTTACAGCTTGGCAATGCCAACATCAGCAGTTTCAGTGATGGCGAAGTGCAGGTCGAAATTATGGAAAACGTCCGTGGTAAGGATGTTTTCATTGTGCAGCCGACCTGTGCGCCGACTAATGACAACCTGATGGAATTGCTGGTCATGGTGGATGCGTTGCGCCGTTCGTCAGCCTGGCGTATTACTGCCGTGATCCCCTATTTCGGCTATGCACGCCAGGACCGCCGGCCACGTGCCGCGCGGGTACCGATTACGGCCAAGGTGGTGGCCCGGATGATTGGCGACGTAAAGACTGACCGGGTGCTGACGGTGGATCTGCACGCAGACCAGATCCAGGGATTCTTTGATATCCCGGTAGACAATGTCTATGCCTCGCCGATATTGCTGGGAGATATCTGGAAGCAGAAGTACCAGGATCTGATCGTGGTTTCACCGGATGTCGGTGGTGTAGTCAGGGCACGTGCAATCGCCAAGCGGCTGGATGATGCCGACCTGGCGATTATCGACAAGCGCCGGCCGCAACCTAACGAGGCGCGTGTCATGAATATTATCGGCGACGTCAGGGGCCGCACCTGTGTGCTGGTGGATGACCTTGTCGATACGGCAGGTACGCTGTGCCTGGCTGCACTGGCCCTGAAGGAACAGGGTGCCGAGCGGGTGGTGGCTTACTGTACACACCCGGTGCTGTCGGGTTCTGCGGTACAGAATATCGAGGCATCGGAACTGGACGAAGTGGTGGTGACCGATACCATTCCGCTGCAAGAGACTGCTGCGGCGTGTGACAAGATCCGGCAGTTGAGTATTGCGACAATGCTGGCCGAGACCATGCGCCGGATCAGCATGGAAGAATCGGTCAGCTCGTTGTATATGGACTAGTACTCTTTCAACCCGAAAAATAGATATTATTGCCACGGAATCCACGGAAAAACACGGAAGAATAAATACATTAAAAGACATTTTTCCGTGTCCTTCCGTGGATTCCGTGGCCATTTAAAAAAACCGGCACTCAATATGTTGATTATGTATCCGTTGTTATTGGTTTGATAGAGCACTAGGAGCTTGTATTTTGAACTGAATGGTTTTAACGCGTGGTTGTTACATACGGCCACGCACCCTGTCTCCCCTGGTCGCGGAGGAGATGTAACAACAGCCGCAAGGCTTATTTTGGAGAAGTAACATGGCTATCAGCTTTGAGTTAAATGCAGAGCCGCGTACTGATACAGGTAAAGGTGCGAGCCGCCGCCTGCGTCATGCCGGCAAGATACCCGCCATCATGTATGGCGGTGACAAGGATCCCGAGTCACTGATATTGTCGCACAACGAGGTGATCCGTAATCTGGAACACGAAGTATTCTATTCCCATATCCTGACGATTAAAATCAGTGGCGGCGAAACACGTGCGGTACTGCGTGATTTGCAGCGTCACCCGAGCAAGCCGTTTGTCTTGCACATGGACCTGCAGCGGGTCAAAGAGTCCGAGAAGATCAAGATGATCGTGCCGTTGCACTTCGTTGGCGAGGATACTGCACCGGGCGTCAAGGCTGGCGGCCTCGTCTCTCACGACCTCACTGAAGTCAATGTCGAGTGTTTTCCAAGGGACCTGCCGGAGTACGTTGAAGTTGATATCTCCGCAATGGAAATCGGTGACTCCCTGCACCTCAGTAACCTGATGATTACCGATGGTGTTACATTGACGGATCTGGCGCGTGGTGAAGGTCACGACCTCGGCGTTGTGTCGATTCATGTCAAGCGGGTTGTTGAGGAGGTCGAGGAAGAAGCGGCAGCCGAGGCTGCACCTGAAGCGGCAGCCGAGGGTGAGGAAGAAGGCAAGGAATCCGGCGAGGGCGAGTGACTGCCATCCAGCTGATTGCCGGTCTCGGCAACCCTGGCAACAAGTACGAACAGACCCGGCATAATGCCGGGTTCTGGTTTGTGGAAGCAGTTGCGCGTAAGTATGGTGCGCAGTTCAGGTCCGAGAGCAAGTACAAGAGTGATGTGGCGCGTTGCGAGATCCACGGCCATGAGTGCCGCTTGCAGAAACCGATGGACTTCATGAATCGCAGTGGCCCGCCGGTTGCATCACTGGCCGGTTATTATCGCATTCCGCGCCAGGCCATTCTGGTTGTCCATGATGACCTTGACCTGCCCCCCGGTACGGTTCGTCTCAAGCGGGGTGGCGGCCATGGCGGCCACAACGGTCTGCGCGACCTGATCCCCAGTCTTGGCGGAAATGATTTTATGCGTCTGCGTATTGGTATCGGCCACCCCGGTCACAGGGATGATGTCACCGGTCACGTACTGAAGCCGGCATCTCGTGAAGATCGTATGGCCATTGACAGTGCCATTGATGCAGCTCTGAAAGCACTGCCGGAGATCATCACCGGCAAGACCGACAAGGCAATGAAGGAACTGCATACTGCGGATACCGATAAAAAATGAAAGACAAATCCAGCCACAGAGTGCACAGAGGCCACAGAGTGAATGAACCCGGAATGGTTTTTGCCTCTGTGTGCTCTGTGATCTCTGTGGCAAAGGGTCTGAACTAAAATGAGCGTCAAATGCGGCATCGTTGGATTGCCCAATGTCGGCAAGTCCACCCTGTTCAACGCCCTGACCGAGGCGGGTATCCAGGCGGAGAACTACCCGTTCTGCACCATCGACCCGAATATCGGCATTGTGCCGATTCCCGATCCGCGCCTGGATAAACTGGCGGATATCGTCAAGCCACAGAAGACCATTCACACGACCATGGAGTTTGTCGATATCGCCGGACTGGTGGCCGGTGCTTCAAAGGGCGAGGGCCTGGGCAACAAGTTCCTTGCCAATATCCGCGAAACCGATGCTATCTGCATGGTGGTACGGTGTTTCGATGACGAAAATGTCGTACATGTCAGCGGTAGCGTCGATCCGCTGCGCGATATTGATGTTATCAACACCGAACTGGCGCTGGCCGACCTGGAAACTGTTGAGAAAGGTATCACCCGGGTTGCCAGGGTGGCCAAGAGCGGTGACAAGGATGCGAAAGCAAAACTGGCCATGTTCGAGGCCGCGCGTGATCACCTTGACGCCGGCAAGCTGGTTATCAATATGGACCTTGATGACGATCAGCGTGAGGCTATTTATGAGCTGCACCTGCTGACGGCCAAGCCGGTCATGTATGTGGCCAATGTCAGGGAGGACGGCTTTGAAAACAACCCCTACCTCGATGCTGTGAAACAGCGCGCCGGGGAAGAGGGCGCGCTGACGGTTGCCGTGTGCGCCGCGATCGAGGCCGAGCTTGTCGAGCTCGACCACGATGAACGCATGGAATACCTGCAAGAGCTGGGATTCGAGGAGCCCGGGCTTAACCGTGTTATTCGTGCAGGTTACCAGTTGCTCGCTCTGCAGACCTACTTCACGGCTGGCGAGAAGGAAGTGCGGGCCTGGACTGTGCATATCGGCGCCACCGCGCCACAGGCTGCCGGTGTTATCCATACGGATTTTGAGCGCGGCTTTATCCGTGCCGAGACGGTATCGTTCGATGATTTTGTCGCCTGCAAAGGCGAACACGGTGCACGCGAGGCCGGCAAGCTGAGATCGGAAGGCAAGGATTACATCGTGCAGGATGGCGATGTCATGCATTTCCGCTTTAATGTCTGATTTTCAAACGGAACTTGTCGCGGCAAGCCGTTTTCAGGTAATCTTACGCCCCCTTGGCTACGTAGCTCAGTTGGTTAGAGCACAGCACTCATAACGCTGGGGTCGGTGGTTCAAGTCCACCCGTAGCCACCATTAATTCAATAAGTTGCAGACTTCCGCACTATTCTTGTTTTCTGGTTAAGGGCGCATTAAGGGCGATTTGCAGTCAATGCAGCCGCCCCCGCTTCCCTCATGGTCCGTTCATGCTCCCGGTACATCGGGCGCCAGCCTGAAAATGGCACGGATACAGGGGATTGCGGTTAGGGGAGTAGCCCGTGCGGGTGGGGATTCAATGGCTTGTCGGTGCGCACCGACAAATCAAATCGGCGGGTAGCCCGTGGGTGCGGGGGTGCAGGACGGCGTCAGAGTACGGCGACGCCATTATCAGACGGTTATCCCGTGTGCGGGTGGGGTGGCAGATAGATTCCTGTTCCCTTAACAGCCGGGAATACCGATTGGACCCGGGGCATCAGGCAGGACACAACAACCCGCAATAACGGTCAACAGAACAACAATAGTGATCACCTTGACGAGCCTTGACATTAATTGCGCTCCTGTAAATGCAACTTGATTAATGTCGTATATCGGCTGTTTTAAGACCTTCCTGAAATAAGAAACCCCCGCTACTGGGGTGGGGCTTCATTCGCTTGATGAAGTCCATGCGGTGAGTCTGGCATAGTGGTGTGCCTGTCAGAGAAATCTGATTGCTGCATAAGAAATCACTAAAAGACTGGAACCGACGCTTTGCGGTCATTCAGATTACTATTTTTATTATTAGATTCACTGATAGAAAAGCTGATTTGATAAGTCCTGTTTATGTGAGAGTTTGGTGATTAGGTGATAAATATCTGCGGCTGATATAATTCGCCCAACAGCCAGCTATGAAAATAACATTCTGGTTGCAATAACTAATAAGTGGATTTGCGGAGGAATCATCATGGAGAAATCACATCTATTGGGTGCTGTGTGCGCCTTTACTCTTTTCCTGCTGGCTAATTCCGCATATGCGGCAGTTATCAACCCTATATTAGGCCTCGACATTGGCGGCACTCTGTATGACGTCACTTTCCACGATGCGGAAGGAGATTCGTTCAACGCGTTATGGGATGCCGACGACGACGGTGTTTTTGGTGGTGGGGCCTCGGTATTTTCCGCAGCTCCCACATTTTGGGGGGACGCAGTTGGCGCCAGCCTGGCCGCTCAGGCCATTATCGCGAGATTAGGCGTTACCGACGAGAGCGCGTTTGGGGGCGACGGGTTCATAGTGCCGTACGAAGCGTTTGGCGGCCCATTTGCGCCCGGATTCCAACAAATCAGCGCCTACGCCGACCTGAATAGTCTGCCAGGAGTAGACACCGTGGTTGTGACTGTTATCGCCGACTCTGCCGACCCAACGGTCGAGGGTTTCCCGTACGCGTCGTTCCAGCGGGTCGTTGTCCCCGTGCCGGCAGCCGTTTGGCTCTTCGCCTCAGGCTTGCTGGGTCTGATTGGGATATCGAGAAAAAAGAAATCGGCTTAATTTGCATCAATCTTTGAGAGGAGCTTACCAATGAAAAAACTGATTTCTGCAACCTCGCTGATCGGATTCCTGATTCTGTTATCCAGCACTGCTCACGCAGGTATTACACCGACGGTGCCGGAAATCGATGGTGGCATGGCTGCTATCGCCATCGGCCTGACTTTAGGCGTCGTGGCACTGGTGCGGGAGCATCGCCGGAAAAAGTAATTACCAAATTTCCACCAATCTCTGACTGACGGCGGCCTTCGGGTCGCCGTTTTTATTGCATAAGAAAACCCCGCCACAGTGGGCGGGGCTATGTTGGTCAGTGTATGGAGTCCAGGTACTCGTTCCACAGTGGCGGTGCATCCTCTGGCATAATTTCCTCTTTCATAACCATGCCAAGGATTTCACACGCCCGTTTGTTCTTCTCAGCTACGTATTTAACAAATACGTTGAACCAACCTTCTCTATTTTCACACCTTAGCGCAAGGAACACGCGTGCAATCGCCTCACCATCGCTCATGACTGCACCTCCTGTGCCTTCCTCACATCGGCGTACAGTGAACACAGGTCATTAAATGCATCTTTTGCATCCTGTACAGCTTCAAAACCAACTAAGCCTGCATTAGTCAGGGTGCTTTTGTGCAGGCTTTCTACGTCACCATTAGATGCGGTCTCAGCTATCAGGTCGAATAACGCTGAAGCGGTAGCAGTGGCATGGATGAACTTGTCCTGTACGCCAGAGAATTTTTCAGGTTGTTCCGTCTGGGTGGTTGTGTCGTTCATGACTTCACCCCCTTTCCAACATCATACTCTAGCTGGTCAAGAGAGTTAGCCACATCCTGGGCTATCCGGTAGGCCGCGTGAGCCGCAGTAGCGCACGTCCCTCTACTAACAGGGGACGCTTCCGAGTGGTCGATCAGTTCCAGAATGGCTATAGCTTCATATAGCCTCATGCTGGTATCGCCAAGTTTTCATGGTGTCATTCTCCTGTGAAGCCGGGAAGCTGACATATACGCGGAATGCGGTATAGTTTGGATGGTCATTGGCCGAGCCTCCCGAGGCTTGGTTAGTGAAAGTCTGGCCGGGGTGTTGATAGCACTCCGGTCAGGCGCTTAAATCTACGCCGATCCGGGCAGGGTGTCAAAAGCTCAGGCTCTCGCCTCGGCAGCTATATAAGAAATTGCTAAAGGACCGGGATCGACCCACTCTCGCCGTTCAGCCAAGAATTCTGAACGGCAACAATGCAGCGTAAATAGACCCTCAGATACAGCCAGCGAACTTGCACTATAGGCCAAAGTGACACCTAGACCAGAGTTGGATATGCTGCGTTCAATGCTATGCAGAATCAGCCAGTCACACAATAGGCCGACGTGGCCCATCACTCAATACTACGGTAAGCTCTTCGTTAAGTTGCAACCACGGAAACTAAAGCATGGAAAATGATTATCAGTTATGGGTCCGCATTGGCATTAAAGTTGTTGCAGGTTTAGTAATGCTGGGCGGAATCGCGGGGATATTCTGGGAGCGCATAACAACGAGGCGTGGAATTGGAGTTCGTATAATTCAG
>JBDLJX010000036.1:0-25789 GCA_039714155.1 Pseudomonadota bacterium
TTTTTATCGAGGTGGGCTGATTTTTCGTGCACAAGTATACCCTGATACAACGGTATTCCATAGTAAGTTCAATGAGTTATTCTTTCTGAGCAGACTCTATTTAGGCTGCTACGGGTGACTGGTATAGCCCGCGGCAATGAGATTGCCACCGGAATTGGCTATCGAGATTGCTGACGCCGACGGCTTGTGAACCCTGGCGGGTTGCCGGACTGCCAAACCCGGGAGAAGAAGCCAAGGCACGGATGTAGTCAGGTGTTTTTTTGCAGGTCTTCGATGACTACCCCGAGGAAGCGGCTGGCCTCACCACCGGTCACGGTACGGTGATCAAAGCTGAGGGACAGCGGCAGGATACGGTGCACGGCTGTGCCAGTATCGGTCGCCACCACGACGGGACGGACCTTGCCCGCACCCAGAATAGCCACGGTGGGCGGCAGGACAACCGGGTCGGCGTAGCGACCGGCAAAGGTTCCGAAATTCGACAGGGTAAAGGTCTGTCCACGCAGTTCCGCGGGCGGGATACTGCGTGAGCGCACCTTGTCCTTCAATGCATCAAGTTCCTGGCGCAGCGTGGCGGTGTCCTTGTTACCGGCATTGCGTAATACCGGCACAAACAGACCGTCCTTGCTGTCAACGGCGATACCCAGGTGGATTTCGGGTATCAGGCGGCGTCCAATGGAGTGACTGTCATACCAGGCATTGAGTGCGGGTTCGGCGCGGCAGCCAGCTGTGATGGCGCGAATCAGACGCACGGTGATATCGCCGGCTTCGACCCAGGGCTCGATGTCGGCGTCGTCCGAGACTGTTACCACAACCACTTCGGCGTGCGCCCTGGCCATGTTGCGGGCCATTGCCCGGCGGGCACCGCGCAGGGGCTCAAGCGGCCCCATCGCTGCAAAGATCTCTGCCACCCGTTGCACATCTGCTGCCGTGACCGTGCCCTCTGTGCCGCTGGGCGTGACGATGGACAGATCGACATTCAGCCGCTGTGCCAGTGCCCGTACGGCCGGGGTGGCGCGTACGCCGGCGGTCGTTTTTCCTATGGTCGCCGGGGATTCCCGTAACTGTTCGGTACCGACTTCAACCCGGCCAACGACAGTGCCGCTGTCTGCCTTTTGTGTTGCGGCTGACTCGAATTCGACCAGCGGGTCACCGACATGAATGATATCGCCGGGCTTGCCGAAACACTGCTTGATACGTCCACTCTGCGGGCTGGGCAGGTCCACAATTGCCTTTGCAGTCTCGACGGCGACCAGCAGCTCATCCTCTCTGATATCAGCACCCTCGCGGGCATGCCACTCGACGATTTCCGCTTCCACCAGACCCTCCCCCAGATCCGGCAGTTTGAATATATTCATAGATATGAATCCTGCAGTTGGACAGCCATGAAACAATTTATAACATATTCATGCCGGGTTTCAGGAGTCAAACGCCAGTGTCTTTCTCGCCGCCCCGATGATTTTCTCCTTGTCAGGCAGGTAGCACTGTTCCAGCCGGAACAATGGCATGACGGTATCATAACCGGTCACGCGCACCACCGGCGCCAGCAGGTGGAGGAGGCCATGCTCAACAATGCCTGCAGCAATCTCGCCACCCAGACCACCGCTGCGTGCTGCCTCGTGCACGATGACACAGCGGCCGGTCTTGGCAACGGAATCAAGAATGCTGTCCATGTCGAGTGGTTTCAGTGTGGCGACATCAATGACCTCTGCCTGTATACCTTCTGCAGTCAGTTCATCTGCTGCCTGCAGTGTGTCCCAGGTCATGGCGCCCCAGGTGACCAGGGTGATATCCGACCCTTCACGCAGCAGGTAACAGCTATCGAGCGGCAAGGCCTCGCCATTATCCTCGACCTCCTGGGTTGCGATCCGGTAGATACGTTTGGGTTCCAGAAATACGACCGGGTCCGGGTCACGAATGGCGGCCAGCAGCAGGCCATATGCACGTAGCGGTGAGGACGGGATGACGACCCGCAGTCCCGGGATGTGGGCAAACAGGGCCTCGGTGCTCTCCGAATGGTGTTCCGGTGCGTGAATGCCGCCGCCGAAGGGTGCCCGCAGCACCAGCGGGCTGGAAAGCCGCCCGCGGGTACGGGTGCGCAGCCGGGCGGCATGATTCAGTAGCTGATCGATGGTCGGATAGATAAAGCCCATGAACTGGATCTCGGCCACCGGTCGCAGTCCCTGTGCCGCCATGCCGATCGCCATGCCGGCAATCAGCGCCTCGGAGAGCGGGGTGTCCAGTACGCGCTCCTGGCCAAAGCGTTGCTGGAGACCGGCGGTGGCGCGGAACACCCCGCCGTTGATGCCGACATCCTCGCCCAGCACCAGCACACGCTCGTCGGCCTGCATCTCATGGGCCAGCGCCAGATTAACTGCCTCGACCAGGGTCACCTCAGTCATCGGTGTCTCTCCTGCGCACCTGTTCTCTCTGTTCTGCCAGTGCCTCCGGCAACTCGGCGTACAAATAGTCGAACATGCTTTCCGGCGGTTGGGCCGGCGTGTCGAGATAGGCCTTTACGGCAGCTTCGACCTCGGTTGCGCACTCATCTTGCAGTCGCGCATCCTTGTTTTCACTCCAGTAACCGGCATACAGAAGGTATTGCCTGAGTCGCCGGAGCGGGTCATACATCTGCTGTGCTGCAACTTCCTCGTCCGGCCGGTAATGGCTGGCATCATCAGCCGTGGTGTGGTCACACATGCGATAGGTCAATGCTTCAATCAGGACAGGTCCGTTGCCTTTACGGATTGTCCCAAGGGCGTGGGTGACGCGCTCATACAGGGCAATGACATCATTGCCGTCAACCTGTTCACCGCTAAAACCGCCGGCAATGGCCTTTTGCGCCAGGGTGGCTGCCGCACTTTGTTTTTCACGCGGCACCGAGATGGCCCACTGGTTGTTATTCACCACGAACAGTACCGGCAGCTGCCAGGCGCCCGCCAGGTTGATCGCTTCATAGAAGTCACCCTTGGAGGTGCCGCCATCACCCAGTACGCAGACCGCGACGCGTGCTTGCCTGCGTTGCTTGAAGGCATAGGCAATACCGGCTGCATGCGCCGCCTGGCTGGCTACCGGGACACAGATCGGAAAGTCTTCACGGGGGACCCGGTAGTCCATGCCGCGTTCATCACCACCCCAGTACAGCAGGATGTCCGTCATGCTGACACCGCGCAGGAACTGTGCGCCGTATTCGCGGTAGGCCGGCACCAGTACATCCTCCGGCTGCATGGCCGTGCCGATGGCAACGCCAATGGCCTCCTGACCCAGTGAGGAGGCATAGGTCCCGAGTTGTCCGGTGCGCTGCAGCGCAATGGCCTTGGTGTCAAACTGTCGCGTCAATAGCATGGCCCGGTACAGTGCTATCAGGCGGTCCGGATCGTGTGCGATATCCGGCAACCGGCGTATGGCCTGGCCCTGATGATTCAGGTAGCAGTAATAATGGATCTCGAACCGGGCAACGGGATCGCCCGTGTCGGCCGCAGGGGGTGGAATCCTTGCCGGTGCCGCTGTGAGCCGTATTTTCGGTTTCCGTGCTGACATAAGCGCCGTCCTCCAGCATCATCCCGGGGCGTGTATGATGCCCGCACCCTGAATCAGCGCCTTGCCGCGTAGAAATCGACAAGCTATTCCTTGTGTATCAGTCAACATGCGCCAGTCCAAGAATCTCTTCAGCC
Source organism: Pseudomonadota bacterium (assembly GCA_039714155.1). Classification (GTDB taxonomy): domain Bacteria; phylum Pseudomonadota; class Gammaproteobacteria; order UBA9214; family UBA9214; genus SZUA-186. The sequence goes on from JBDLJX010000036.1 coordinate 3,672, forward strand.
ATCAGGTCCGCCTGATGAAACGGCGGTACACCCGATTTCCGGGACCTGGACAGCAGCCCGGTAAGGGTATTGATCATGGTTGCCAGTTGCAGTTCCCGCTGTTCCGGATTGTCATACAGGACATGGATCATGCCACCCGCGTTAATCACGTAGTCAGGTAAATAAAGAATGCCACGCTGCTGCAACAATTGTCCGTGGCGTTCATCCTGTAGCTGGTTATTTGCTGCGCCGGCAATGATGCGGGTATTGAAACGCTTGACGGTTGCATCATTGATGACTGCACCCAGTGCGCAGGGTGAGAATACATCACAGTCCACGTCATAAATCAGGTCGGGTGAAACCAGGCGGGCACCGAACTCATCGCTACACCGCAGCATGTGATCACTGTGCGTGTCGGTAACGGTCAACTGTGCACCCCGTTCGTGCAGCTCACGGGCCAATGCATAACCCACATGCCCGGCACCCTGAATGGCAACATGGATACCCTCCAGGTTGTTGCGCTGCAGGACGTCGGCTACCGCCACTTCGATGGCCATGCGCACACCCCTGGCGGTGCAGGGCGAGGGGTTGCCTGAACCGCCTTTCTCCCGGGATGCACTCAGTACATGGCGGGTGCGGCGGGCGATGATATCCATGTCGGCCGTGTTGGTACCGCTGTCAACGGCGGTCACATAGCGTCCGCCCAGGCTTTCGATAAACTCCCCGAATGACTCGAAATAGGCTTCCCGGTTCCGGATCCTGTCAGGCCTGATCAGCACTGCCTTGCCACCACCGCAGGGCAGGCTGGCGAATGCCGCCTTGTAACTCATGCCACGCGCCAGACGCAGCGCATCTTCGATTGCCGCCGCTGTTGACGGGTAGGGGCGACAGCGGCAGCCACCTGTTGCGGGACCCAGCCGGGTGCTGTGAATGGCGATGATGGCGTGCAGCTGCGACGACGGGTCTGACTTGATATGAATTTCACCAACGCCATAGGCAGCTGCAGATGCGAAGAGATCCTCACGCTCCGGCTCTGCCGCCGGAACCAGGTCTGGAACGGATCTCGCGCTGTTTTGGGTCATGACCTTACCGTCCGTTCATATAAGAAATGCCTGTTCGTATTAACCGTGTACTTAAATTTTAGACCGGTATTTTGTTCCCGGGTTTCTTAACCGGCACGGGTGGCTGAACTGCCCTCTGCAGCAGCACGTCGAAGCTGCGGCTGTAGCCAGTATAAAACGCATGATACATAAGGTTTTTATGGCAATACCCGCTGGATCGGCCTTGCTGCAACACAAGTCGTGCAGAGTGGTCTAAATTTTAAATAGGTATGCCGTTATTCGCGAGGTGCGTGTGGAGAATGTACGTCACAACCCGATGGGAACGGATGGCTTCGAGTTCATTGAATACACTGCGCAAGACAGTCATGCACTGGCGCGGTTGTTTGAGCAGATGGGATTCGAGGCGGTTGGTAAACACCGTTCGAAGGACGTCATCCTCTATCGTCAGGAAGACATCAATTTTATCATCAATCACGAGCCGGACAGTTTTGGGCAGGCATTTGCGCGTGCTCATGGTCCATCGGTCTGTGCGATCGGTCTGCGTGTGCAAAATGCTGCCGCTGCCTACCGGCGCGCCCTGCAACTGGGCGCGGAACCCTATGCCGGACACCCCGGTCCGATGGAACTCAATATTCCGGCCATTCACGGCGTTGGCCGCAGTCTGATCTATCTCGTCGACCGCTACCATCAGGGCTCGATCTATGAAGTCGATTTTGTTCCCGTTGAAGGTGCTGACTTCCATCCGCAGGGTGTTGGCCTGACGGTCATTGACCACATCACCAACAATGTACGTGCCGGCCACATGAATTACTGGTCGGGGTTTTACGAACGCATCTTCAATTTCCGTGAAATCCGCTATTTTGATATCCATGGCAAACAAAGTGGCTTGCGCTCACGGGCCATGGTCAGTCCCTGTGGCAAGGTCCGCATTCCGATAAACGAGCCGACCGATAGCCGCTCGCAGATCCAGGAGTACCTGGACCTGTACCACGGCGAGGGTATCCAGCATATTGCCGTGGCGACAGATGATATCTATGCCAGCGTCGAGGCCCTGCGGACTGCCGGTATCGAATTCATGGAGGTGCCGGATACCTACTACGAGGCGCTTAACGCGCGTCTGCCCGGTCATGGCGAGGATCTGCAGCGCCTGCAGCAGGACCGTATCCTGATTGATGGTGCCCCGCAGACGCCGGGCGTGTTGCTGCTGCAGATATTTACCCGCACAGTCATCGGTCCTGTCTTTTTCGAGATTATCCAGCGCAAGGGACACTCGGGATTTGGCGAGGGTAACTTCCAGGCATTGTTTGAGGCCATGGAGCGCGACCAGCTGCAGCGTGGGGTGATCTGAAATGGGACGATCACGCTGGATATCGCTGCCACGGGCCGAAGGTATCATTTCCCGCCAGGCCCATGCCGATCTGCCGCCGGAGTCCTATGAGCGCGAGCTTGGCCGGGAGGGTTTCTACGGGCCATCGACGCAGATGTATCATCGCCACCGGCCAACGGGTTGGAGTGAGGTGCAGGGACCGTTGCGGCCGCGCGCGTTCGATACCCGGTGTATCGACAGGCATAGCCGTTCCCCCTGGGATGCTACCGCCCTGCTGGGCAATGCACATGTCAAGCTGCGTTTCTGGAGCAGCAACGCTTCCATGGATCACCTGGCCCGCAACGCCGATGGCGATGAACTACTGTTCGTGCATGCCGGTTCCGGTCATCTCTTTTGTGACTATGGACATCTTGCGATCCGCGAGGGCGACTATGTGATGTTGCCAAGGGGCACCCTGTGGCGAATTGCACAGGACGAATCGTTGCTGCTGTTGCTGCTTGAGGCAACCGGTGACAGTTACCGGCTGCCGGAAAAGGGTATCGTTGGCGAGCATGCGGTATTTGATCCCGCCATGCTGGATGTGCCACAGATCGACGATGCCTTTCTTGCCCAGCAGACGGAAGATGCATGGCAGGTACGGATCAAGCGGCACGGTCTGGTGACCACGGTGATTTATCCCTTCAATCCACTGGATGCGGTCGGTTGGCATGGTTCGCTGATGGCCGTGCGCATCAACTGGCGTGCCATCCGCCCGCTGCTGAGTGCGCGCTATCACGTGCCGCCATCGGCGCACACGACATTCACGTCGAGTCGCTTTGTTGTCTGTACCTTTGCACCACGGCCGCTGGAAACGGACCCCGGGGCACTGAAGGTACCGTTCTTCCACAGCAACGACGACTATGACGAGGTCATCTTCTACCACCAGGGTGATTTCTTCTCACGTGACAATATTCATCCCGGGATGCTGACCCTGCATCCGGCCGGTATCACGCACGGCCCGCATCCGCAGGCCTTCAAGACCGGCGCGCAGGCACAGCGCAGGGAGACCGACGAGGTTGCCGTCATGATAGACACGCGTGATGCGCTTGAAGTCGCTGATCTGCCGGAAGGGGTTGAATGGGCAGGTTACGTCGATTCCTGGAAGGGTGGTGACACATGAAGCTTGCCTCGCTCCGGGAGGGTGGTCTTGACGGCACGCTGGTCGTCGTGGATCGTGAATTCACGCGCGCAACAACGGCAGCACATCTGGTACCGACACTGCAGCGTGCACTGGAGCAGTGGGAGCGGGTCGCACCGCAACTTGAGGCGCTGTACCACGCACACAACAAGGATGAACGGTCGGGCTTCGAGATCACTGCCGCCAAGCTTGCAGCCCCGTTGCCGCGCACTTTCCAGTGGCTCGATGGCAGTGCCTACCTGTGCCACGTTGAACGCGTGCGCAAGGCGCGCGGTGCGGAGCTTCCCAAGGAGTTACTGACCGATCCGCTGATGTACCAGGGTGGCGGCGATTCACTGCTGGGCGCCCGGGAGCCGATCTGCCTGGCAGACGAGGCCTGGGGGCTGGACTTCGAGGCGGAGGTCGGTGTGCTCACCGATGCGGTGCCAATGGGTATCACGCCCGCCCAGGCGGCGGGTCATATCAAACTGCTGGTACTCATCAATGACATTTCATTGCGCAACCTGATCCCGTCCGAACTTGCCAAGGGGTTCGGGTTTTTGCAGGGTAAACCCTCCAGTGCACTGTCACCGCTGGCAGTCACCCCGGATGAACTCAATGGGGCCTGGGATGGCGGCAAGGTGCACCTGCCGCTGTTGACGTTTCTCAACGAGGAACGTTTCGGCAACCCGGATGCGGGTGAGGACATGCAGTTCGATTTCCCGAGACTGATCAGCCATGCAGCACGTACCCGCACGCTGTCGGCCGGTACCCTGATCGGTTCGGGAACGGTGTCCAATGCCGCCACCAGCCGTGGCTGCTCCTGCCTGGTGGAGAAGCGGGTACTGGAGATTATCGAGAGCGGTGAGGCAAGCACCCCGTATTTGCAGTACGGGGACCGGGTGCGCATTACCATGCGGGATCAGAAAGGACATTCTATATTTGGCGCCATTGAGCAGGAGGTCATTCCATGCCCGGCCTAGCTCTTTATACCTATTACCGCAGTTCATGTTCCTACCGGGTGCGTATTGCGCTCGCCCTGAAGGGGCTGGGGTTCGAACCGCGCTATATCCACCTGCGGCGCCAGGGCGGGGAAAACTGGCAGCCGGAATACCGGCAGCTGAACCCACTCGGCCTGGTACCCACGCTGGTGGATGGGCAGCAGGTCCTTACCCAGTCACTGGCGATCATCGACTACCTGGATGAGGTCCACCCCGATCCGCCCCTGTATCCGACGGATGCCTGTGAACGGGCCTGGGTGCGTGCGCTGGCGCAGACCATTGCCTGTGATATTCAGCCGTTGAACAACCTGCGCGTGCTGGATTACCTCAAGCAGGAATATGCAGCCAGTGAGCAACAAACGCAGGTCTGGTACCGGCACTGGATGTCAGTGGGTCTCGGCGCCGTAGAGAGCTTGCTGGGCAACCACCGGCAGGCAGGTGCCTGTTGCCATGGCGACAGTCCAACATTGGCAGATATCTGCCTGATTCCGCAGGTCTATAACGCCAACCGTTTCTACTGTGATTTGTCACCATTTCCAGCAGTACTGAAGGTTTATGACAGTTGTACGGCACTGCCCGCTTTCCAGGCGGCTGCCCCGGAAAACCAGGGGGATGCGGAATAAAGTCTGCCAGAGAACCGCGAACCGTTGTCGTGAGGATCGGTCTAAATTTTGAAAGAGCGGAGGAAACTATGGAGGTAACGGCAACATGACCGTGTCTCAACACCAGCAACTACAGGCCTTTGCATCCCGGCATCTGCTGGAGGGACTCACGGAACCTTCACTGCGCGCCATTGTTGCCCACCATATTGGCTACTCGGTGAAGCGGGCAAAGCGGTTCCTTGAATTTCAGGATCGTATCGAGCGTGAGTTGTTGCAACACCGGGTCATCACCCGCAACCGCTATACGGCCTGGTTCAGGCAGGGGCAGCAATCCCCGGAGCAGGTGCGGGCATTTATTATCCAGTTCTCGGTGTTCTCCAACCAGTTTCTGGTGGCCCAGCTGCAGAAGACGATCAACGCCGATACCCTGGAAGGGATGCGTGCCTCCAAGGAGATACTGGCCAACGAAATTGGTGTGCTCTTCAACGGCCCGCGGGACCGACCAGGGGACGACCCGGTTGCCGGAGGTGACGATGCCCCGGAACTGGTGGCAACAGAAGGGTCTGTCGAGGGCGGCATCTTTCACTTTCGTGCTGCCCATTTTGAGTGGCTGATGCGTATCGCCAACGAACTGGGCCTGACGTTCGCCGAGGTCGGCAAACGCAGCCAGGGTACCCGGTCCACGCTGTTCTATTGCGATGAACTGATTCGTCTCTATGGCAGCACGGACTACTTCATTTCACAGGCCGCCAGTTATGCCGTTGAGAACTGGGCGGCGGCTGGCTTCTGGGATGAATTGATTGCAGGCCTTGAGAAATTCAATGCCCGCACCGGCGCTGATCTCCCATTGGCATTCTTCACCTGGCACAGCCGCCTGGAAGCCCAGCATGCCCTGCATACCCGGGAAGAACTCGAAGAACTGTATTGCACCCGTGAGCTTGACGAGGACCGGTTTATCAGTGCCGGGAATGAAATGCTGGACGGCGTGGCCGCCTTCTGGGACGGCCTGGATGCACAGCGCAAGGGTGTATAGCCCGGATGGAGGTGCGCAGCGCCGGAATGCGGGTTAACACTTCCCCGGATTCCGCGCGCTCCATCCGGGCTACGAACTACAGGCTGCGCCGGTAACGGCCACTGCGGGCATAGAGTGCATGGGTGATCTGTCCAAGCGTTGCCACCCGCACGGTGTTGAGAAGCTCGGAAAAGATGTTGCCGCCACTGCTGGCAACCTGCTGCAGGGATGCCAGTGCCGCCGGGGTTTCTCCGGCATGGTGCTGCCTGAATGAGGTAACGTCCCTGATCTGAGCCTGTTTCTCTGCGTCCGTAGACCGGATGACGGGTATTTCGTCTGCAGGCCGCGGCATGTGTTCATTTGCGACAAAGGTATTGACGCCGACGATGGGCAGGCTGCCGGTACTTTTCTGCTGCTCATAGTAAAGGCTTTCGTCCTGTATGCGCCGGCGCTGGTAACGTGCATCCATCGCCGCCAATACACCACCACGCTCCGAGAGCCGGTCAAATTCCTGATAGACGGCTGCTTCCACGAGGTCCGTCAGTTCATCGATAATGAAAGCACCCTGCAGGTTGTTCTCATTCCGGCCAAGGCCGAATTCCCGGTTGATGATCATCTGGATCGCCAGTGCCCGGCGGACTGTTTCCTCGGTCGGTGTGGTCACGGCCTCATCCGCGGCGTTGGTATGCAGGCTGTTGCAGTTGTCCGCGATGGCATACAGCGCCTGCAGCGTGGTGCGAATATCATTCAGTGAATATTCCCGCATGTGCAGGCTACGGCCGGACGTTTGTATGTGGTATTTGAGTTGCTGGCTGCGTGTATTGGCGTGGTAACGCTCGCGCATGGCGCGCGCCCAGATGCGCCGTGCAACACGGCCGATGACGGCATATTCGGCATCCAGGCCGTTGCTGAAGAAGAAGCTCAGGTGGGGCGCGAAATCATCGACGTTCATGCCACGTGCCAGGAAATACTCCACCAGGGTAAAGCCGTTGGCCAGCGTAAACGCCAGTTGGGTAATCGGGTTGGCTCCCGCTTCGGCGATATGGTAGCCGCTGACCGAGACCGTATAGTAATTACGGACATTGTTGTGCGTAATGTATTCCTGTACATCACCCATCATGCGCAGGGCGAACTCGATCGGGAACAGGCATTCATTCTGTGCCTGGTCTTCTTTCAGGATATCCGCCTGCAGGGTGCCGCGCAGTTGTGCCAGGGTATCACTGCGAATGCGTGCGCAGGTTTCGGCATCAAGCAGGTCTGTTCCCGATACCCCCAGCAGTCCCAGCCCCAGACCGTCATGACCGGCAGGCAGCTCGCCGCGGTACGCCGGGCGGGGCCGATCCCGGTACAGCGCCTGTAGCTGTCGTTCAGCCGCCGACCACTGCCCGCTGTTGTGCAGCCAGATCTCCACCTGTTGATCAACGGCGGTATTCATGAAGCAGGCGAGTGCGACCGGGCCGGGGCCATTGATGGTCATGGAGACCGAGGTATTCTCCCCGCAGAGATCAAAACCGGAATACAGGCGTTTGAAATCGTCCAGCGTGGCGACGGATACCCCCGACATGCCGATACGGCCGTAGACATCGGGCCGGGCATCCGGGTCTTCCCCGTAGAGGGTGACGGGATCGAATGCCGTTGACAGCCGGATGGCGTGCTGGCCGCGGGACAACAAATGGAAGCGGCGATTGGTGTTCTCCGCGATACCTTCCCCGGCAAACATGCGTGCCGGATCCTCCGTGGTGCGGCGGTAGGGGAATACGCCTGCCGTGTAGGGATAGTGGCCCGGCAGGTTCTCTTTCATCAGGAAGCGCAACAACTCACCCCAGTCTCCGATGTGCGGCAGTGCTATTTTCGGGAGATGTGTGTGACTCAGGGTTTCTGTTGTGGTCTCGCCTGTATAGTGCTGTCCACGGACCGTATAGCGGTACTGCGGCTGCCGGTATTGCTTGTATACCGAGGACCAGTTTGTCACTAGCTCTTTTGCCTCGGCATCAAGTACACCGATGGCATCCATGTAGCATTGCCTGAGTCGTCGCAGCCCGGGTTCCACGCCATCGACACGGAGGTCGTCCGGATAGGGGTGCAGGGTGGCCGGCAACTGTGGATCACCCAGTGCCTGCAGGCTGCAGTAATAATGCTGCGCCGCGGACGCCGCTGCCTGCAGGGCGGAAATATTTTCGTTGATACGCCGTCCCTGGGAGGCGATCTCTGCCAGGTATTGCCATCGCAGCGACGGAATAATGGTCTCCGTGGCAGCTGGCAGGTGGGGTTTCATGCTCTGGATTGCCCAGCGTCCCGGTGGCTGGCCGTGCATGTCATCCAGTTGCTTGCACAGTGTGGCGAACAGCCGGTCGATGCCCGTATCACCAAACTGGCTGGTGCTGGTTGCATACACCGGTAGCTGTTCATCAGCCAGGTCCATGGCAGACCGACCAAGACGCCACTGCCGGCGCACATCTGCCAATGCATTCAGTGTACCCTGCCGGTCTGCTTTGTTCAGTGCGACCAGATCGGCATAGTTGAGCATTTCGATTTTTTCCAGCTGTCCCGGTGCACCATAGTCACTGGTCATGACATAGATGGAAATATCCGCCAGAGTGGTTATTTCCGAGTCACTCTGGCCGGTACCGGCTGTCTCGACCAGGATCAGGCCGAAGCCGAGTGACTGCAGATAACTGATGCAATGCCCGAGTTCGGCACTGGTTGCCAGGTGCCGCCGGCGTGTTGCCATGGAGCGCAGGTACAGTCGCGGGTGACCGGCGTTATTGATCCGGATCCTGTCGCCCAGCATGGCGCCACCGGTCATGTGGCGGGTGGGATCAACGGTAAGGCAGGCAACGGTCAGTTCCGGGAAGTGTGCAAACAGGCGCTCGAGCAGTTCATCAAGCAGGCTGCTCTTGCCGGCGCCGCCGGTACCGGTAATGCCGACCACCGGGCAGGGGGAGGTTTGCCTCCCGGTTAACTGTTTCAGCAGCAGTCGGGTTTCGGGAAGGTCCTGTTCAATACAGCTGAGTGTCCGGGCAATCGCCCGTTGATCCTGCAAGCCGGGATGCGGCTCGGCAGCACGCGGTTGCACGCCGCGGCGGGTTGTTTCGACCACATCCTGGACCAGTCCCTGCAGCCCGAGTTGCAGGCCGTCTTCTGCCGTGTAGACATGCGTGACGCCATAGCGCTGCAGTGCCTTCGCCTCGTCCCGGGTAATGGTGCCGCCACCACCGACAAACAACTGGATACCCAGCGCATGGTGTGCGTTGAGCAGCTCGAGGAGGTAGCGGAAAAACTCCATGTGGCCACCCTGGTAGGAACTGACGGCAATTGCATCAGCATCTTCCTGGACGGCAGTCTGCACGATCTCGGCAGCGCTGCGATTATGTCCAAGGTGTATGACTTCGGCACCGCTGTCAATCAATAAGCGGCGCACAATATTGATGGCTGCATCATGACCGTCATACAGGGCGGTCGCGGTGATGAAACGCAATGGTGCATGCCAGCCTGTCTGGATTGCTGCCTGCTGCAAGTGTGCGGTCTGTGCCATAAAAACCTGGAATCATGCCATTACTATAAGTTTAGTAGCCGGGATGCCAGCAAGGTTCCTCATCTGCGCTGGCGGTGCTACGTGGTGATGGAACTCCGGACAGGCAGGCAAGGTCAGAAATATTAGCCATACTTATGAGAAACAAGGGGCTTTTGCGCAATGCGCGTCTGACAAAGTGGCCTGCATAAACAGTTGTCAACTTTGAGGGGCGGGTATGGAGATCACACCATGGAGCAGCAACTGGACGACTTCAGAGAGCAGCTGCGTGCCTTTGCCGGTGCCGAGATTGCGCCGCTGGCGGCAGCCATTGACAGGAGTAACGAATTTCCTGCAGAGCTTTGGCGCAAACTCGGTGACGCTGGATTTCTTGGCCTTACGGTCAGTACGGAATTTGGTGGCAGCGACCGGGGTTATCTGGCGCATGTGATTGCGATGGAAGAGATCTCGCGCGCCTCAGGCTCGGTCGGCCTGTCCTACGCCGCCCATTCCAATATCTGTCTCGACAACCTCTACCGCTTCGGTAACCGGGCGCAGCGCCAACGCTATGTGCCACCACTCTGCCGGGGAGAACAGGTGGGTGCACTGGCCATGTCCGAGCCGGCAGCGGGTTCCGACATCATCGGTTCGATGGCCTGCCAGGCAGAATACCGTGACGGTCACTGGCTTGCCAATGGCAGAAAACAATGGATCACCAATGGACCGGAGGCCGATGTGCTGCTGGTGTACATGCGTACTGCCGATGCAACGATCGGAGCCGACAGCATCACGGCCTTTATCGTTGAGAAAGGCATGCCCGGATTCCGCACCGAGGGAAAAACCGACAAGCTGGGGATGCGCGGTTCCAATACCTGCAGCCTGGTGTTCGAGGATTGTCCGATACCGGATGCGAACGTGCTGGGTGAGATCAATGAGGGCGTGCATCTCCTGATGCAGGGGCTCGACTCCGAGCGCCTGGTACTGGCCGGTGGCCCGCTAGGGCTGATGCAGGCTGCACTGGATCTGGTGCTGCCGTTTGTGCATGAGCGCAGGCAGTTCGGGCAGGCCATCGGCCACTTTGAACTGGTGCAGGCGAAGCTGGCTGAGGCCTATGCATCCCTGCAGGCGGCACGCGCCTTTGTCTACGATGTCGGCCGTCGTTTTGATCACTCCAGCGCGTTCCGCAAGGATGCCGCTGCCTGCCTGATGTTTGCCGCGGAACATGCCGTGCAGGTGGCGCTGGACAGTATCCAGATACTCGGTGCCCGGGGTTACATGAATGACTCACCGGCCGGGCGTTTGCTGCGTGATGCCAAGGTCTACGAGATCGGTGGCGGCACCAGCGAGATTCGCCGCATCCTGATTGGCCGCGAGCTGTTTGCTGAAACCGCGGCAGCGAAAGAAACGGAGCCAATTGCCCGCCACGCCTGAAATACGGCAGCCCGGACGGTCAGAAAAATGGAAAACAACGACATTGTCATCATTACCGCACGGCGCACCCCCATCGGTTCCTTCCAGGGACAGTTTGCCTCACTGTCGGCACCGCAACTGGGTGCCTGTACCATCCGCGCCGTCATTGATGACGCTAGGTATGACAGTGCCGCGATTGACGAGGTACTCATGGGGTGTGTGTTGCAGGCCGGACTGGGCCAGGCACCGGCGCGCCAGGCAGCACGCCGCGCAGGTATCCCTGATGCCGTCGCTGCGACCACCATCAACAAGGTGTGTGGTTCCGGCATGAAGGCCATCATGCTCGGCCACGACATGATCCGTGCCGGCACGGCAGAGGTGATTGTGGCGGGCGGCATGGAGTCCATGAGTAATGCACCCTACCTGTTGCCGGGTGCACGCACGGGGTACCGCTCGGGTCATCAGCAGGTCCTGGATCACATGATCCTTGACGGTCTGCAAAATGTGGATGACGGCGAACTCATGGGATTCTTTGCCGAACAATGTGTGGATCGTTATCAATTTACACGCGCGGCACAGGATGGCTATGCCGCTGAATCGGTGCAGCGCGCCTGCCGCGCGCTGCAGGCAGGTGACTTCAGAGAGGAGATTTGCGCCGTTACCGTAGCCGGGAAGCAGGGCAAGATCACGGTCAGCGAGGACGAATACCCCCCGCGCTGTCATCCGGAGAAACTTGCCGGGTTGCAGCCGGTATTCCGTCCAGCCGGCGGCACAGTGACCGCGGCCAGTTCCGCTGCCATTGCCGATGGTGCAGCGGCACTGTTGCTGATGCGTGCGCAACGGGCACAGCAGGCTGGCCTGCGGGCACTGGCACGTATCGTTGCGCATTCAAGTCATGCGCGCAAACCGGAGGAGTTCACACTGGCACCCGGGCCAGCCATTCAGCGTCTGTACGAGGTGACGGGCTGGAGTGCTGCAGAGGTTGATCTCTATGAGATCAATGAAGCCTTTGCCGCTGTCGTCATGGCCGCGATGCGCGATCTTCGGCTTGAGCATGCCAAAGTGAATGTGAATGGTGGTGCCTGTGCACTCGGTCATCCCATTGGCGCTAGCGGCGCCCGGCTGGTCGTCAGCCTCGTTCATGCGCTGCGGCGGCGCAATCTCAGGCGCGGCATTGCAGCGCTCTGTATTGGTGGCGGCGAGGCGACTGCACTGGCAGTGGAGTTGTTGTAGACATGAGTGTGCTCGAGACAAGGATCGATGCGGGATCCGCAGATTTTGCCGCCAACCGTGAACACATGCAGTCACTGGTTGGCGACTTGCAGGCAACATTGAAGTTGCTGGCCGAAGGCGGCGATGCCAACGCGCGAGAGAAACATCTGGCGCGTGGCAAGTTGTTGCCCCGCGACCGGATCAATCTGCTGCTCGATACGGACAGCCCCTTTATGGAGTTTTCACCACTGGCCGGGCTGGATCTGTACCCCGAGCCGGTACCGGGTGGCGGCATCATCACCGGCATCGGGTTTGTGCATGGGCGGGAGGTGCTGGTGATTGCCAACGATGCCACTGTCAAGGGCGGCAGCTATTATCCGGTGACCGTCAAGAAGCACCTGCGTGCCCAGGAAATCGCCAGACAGAACCGGCTGCCCTGTGTGTACCTGGTTGATTCCGGAGGCGCATTCCTGCCGCTGCAGGATGAAGTGTTCCCGGACCGGGAACACTTTGGGCGCATCTTTTTTAACCAGGCGCGGCTCTCCGCGCAGGGTATTCCGCAGCTTGCCGTGGTAATGGGTTCCTGTACTGCAGGTGGTGCCTATGTACCGGCCATGTCGGATGAAGCGATTATCGTGCGCAACCAGGGCACTGTCTTTTTGGGCGGTCCGCCGCTGGTGAAGGCAGCAACCGGTGAAGACATTGACGCGGAAACGCTGGGTGGCGGTGATGTACATTGCCGCATTTCAGGCGTCGCTGATCATCTGGCAGACGATGACCGGCATGCCCTGGAACTGGCCCGGGAGATCATCGAACAGTTGCCGGGCAACGTGGTGAAGGCACCAGAGCACTACCCGGCAGTGCCACCGCAGTATCCGGCGGAAGAGTTCTACGGCATTGTGCCGGTGAATGCGCGCAAGCAGTACGATGTCCGTGAGATTATTGCCCGCCTGGTGGATGCCTCCCGGTTCACGGAATTCAAGGCCTTGTATGGCCGCACCCTGGTGTGCGGTTTTGCGCGGCTTGAGGGTTATCCGGTCGGTATAGTTGCCAACAACGGTGTATTGTTTTCCGAATCGGCACTGAAGGGCACGCATTTCATCCAGCTCTGTGCTCAGCGGCAGTTCCCCCTGATCTTTCTGCAGAACATCACCGGTTTTATGGTTGGCCGCGAAGCGGAGCATGGTGGTATTGCCAAACACGGCGCCAAGATGGTGACTGCAGTTGCCGGTGCCGGGGTACCCAAATTTACCGTCATTATCGGCGGTTCCTTTGGTGCCGGGAACTACGCCATGTGTGGCCGCGCCTATCAGCCAAACCAGTTATGGCTGTGGCCGAATGCCCGGGTCGCTGTCATGGGGGGTGAAACGGCAGCCATGGTGCTGGCCGTCACCCGCGCACAGGCCAGTCAGGCGCGCGGCGAGACCCTGGACGAGACAGCAGAGCAGGACCGTCAGCAGGAAATTCTGGAGTGCTATGAGGCACAGAGCCAACCTTACTATGGTTCGGCCCGGCTCTGGGATGACGGTGTCATTGATCCACTGGAGACCCGGGAGCGGCTCGTCATGGGTATCGCTGCGGCTTGCAAGACACCATTTAACACAACAACATATGGGTTATTCCGTATGTAAAGTGGTAAGGAGATAGGGGTATGACAGCAAGCCTGCTTTGCAACACGGATGCCCGTGGCGTGGCCACCCTGACCCTGCATCGCCCGGCGCGCAGAAATGCGCTCGACGGCAAGCTGATGGCGGCACTCAGCAAGCACCTAAGTGTCCTGGCGGATGATCCGGTGACCCGAGTGGTCGTGCTCACTGGCAGTGGACAGGCCTTTTGCAGCGGTGCCGACCTGGCCTGGGTCGCGCAGGTAGTTGCAGCGGGTGCAACAGCAAACCGGGCAGATGCCAGTCAACTGGCCGGGCTCATGCATCAGCTGAATACGTTCCCCAGGCCCACCCTTGCAAGGGTCAACGGTGCCGCCTGGGGCGGCGGTATCGGACTGATTGCCTGCTGTGATCTGGCCATCGCCAGCAGCGCCGCGACCTTCGCCTTTAGCGAGGTTCGACTGGGCCTGGTGGCTGCCGTCATTGCACCTTATGTTCTGGCTGCCATCGGTCCGCGGCAGGCACGCCATTTCCTGTTGACTGGCGAACGCTTCAGCAGTCAGCAGGCCATGGCCATGGGACTGGTGTGTCAGGTAGTCACGGAGGTGGAGCTGGATACGGCCGTTGAAATGCAACTCACCCGTCTGCTGCAGGGCGAGCCGCATGCCCAGGCAGAAACCAAGCGGCTGCTGCAGAGACTGGTTGACGGTAACCGTGAGTTCTTGCAGCAAACGGCTGACCTGACGGCACGGCTGCGCGCAACAGCAGCGGCGCAGCAACGCATGCAGGTCTTTCTCAAGCGGCATAAGGCCAGCCAGGATGCGTGACGACAATGGCGAACTATCCGCAACAGGTCAGGGTGGTCGAAGTGGGCCCGCGTGACGGATTGCAGAGCGAGCCGGTGACGCTGGCCACTGCCGGCAAGATCGAACTCATAAACCGGCTGTCGGCAACCGGTCTGCGCATGATCGAGGCAACCAGCTTCGTGAGCCCGTCATGGGTGCCGCAGCTGTCCGATGCAGAAGCCGTCTGGCAGGGTATCGAACGCCGGAGTGGAGTGGACTACCCGGTGCTGGTGCCGAATCGACAAGGCCTGGAACGTGCCCTGGCGGCAGGTGTGCAGCAGATCGCGATCTTCACGGCCGCATCGGAGACCTTCTGCCACCGGAACATGAACTGTTCGATCGCGGAATCGCTGGATCGCTATGCCCCGGTTATCGAGTCTGCCCGGACGGCGAGTATCCGTGTGCGTGCCTATATATCCTGTGTACTGGGATGCCCCTATGAAGGCGCCGTGAAACTGCAACGTGTCGTTGACCTGGCCCGGTTCTTCACGGCGGCCGGCTGTTACGAGGTCTCACTGGGTGACACCATTGGTTGTGGCACACCCCTGCAGGCGCAGCGCATGGTAACGGCTGTGGCCGATGCCGTGCCGCTGCAGCAGCTGGCGCTGCACTTTCATGACACGCGCGGGCAGGCACTGGCCAATATCCTCGCCTGTCTGGAACTGGGTGTCTCGGTCGTGGACGCTGCGGTGGCTGGCCTCGGTGGCTGCCCGTACGCCGATGGTGCCGCCGGTAATGTCGCGACCGAGGACCTGGTTTACATGCTGCACGGCATGGATATCGAGACCGGTGTCGATCTCGGGAAACTGGTCGACACCGGGCACTTCATCACTCATGAGCTGCACCGGGAGAACCGCAGCCGCGTGGGACTGGCGGGAGTACCTGACCATGACACTGTCGCCTGATTCACCCTTTCCAAAACGTGCATTGTGGCTGCCACCGGGAAGCGGGGCTTCCTCATGAACACCGTGATGTGGCGTCCCTCAGCCATGCAGATTGACCTGGCAAACATCACCCGATTTCTGCGCTATGTTCGAGAAGTCTATGATAGAAATATAGAAAACTATGACGAACTCTACCGATGGTCAATCCGTGAGTCGGAAAACTTCTGGCCCGCGGTGTGGGATTTCTGTGACCTCAGGGCCGCGCGCCGTTGGCAGCAGGTGCTCGAGCAGGGAGACCGCATGCCGGGTGCACGCTGGTTTACCGACAGCCGCCTTAACTTTGCCGAGAACCTGCTGCGCTACCGCGATGCTCACAGCGCACTGGTGTTTGTTGGCGAGGACGGCCGCCGGGTAACGCGCAGCTATCAAGATCTGTATAACGAGGTGGCGCGACTGGTGCGTGCATTCAGACAGGCCGGTATCGGCAAGGGCGATCGGGTGGCGGCCTATCTCCCGAATATTCCCGAGGCCGTTGTCGGCATGCTGGCGACGGCCAGCGTCGGTGCTGTCTGGTCTTGCTGCTCGCCCGATTTCGGAGAACAGGGCGTGCTGGATCGCTTCGGCCAGATAGCACCGAAGATCCTGTTCACGGCAGATGGCTATTCCTACAACGGCAAGGCCCATGACTCACTCGGTGTCATCCAGGCAGTGCTTGACCGGTTGACCGGAGTGGAGCGGCTGGTGATTGTGCCATTTCTTGCCGATACAGTGGATGTCTCCGCATTTCCCGCGGCTGTTTCCTATGATGAATTTCTTGGCGCGGATGACCAGCCTGCCATCAGTTTCGAGCAGTTACCGTTTGATCACCCCGTGTATATTCTCTATTCGTCGGGTACCACCGGGAAGCCGAAATGCATCGTGCACGGGGCCGGCGGTACCCTGATTCAGCATCTCAAGGAACTGGTGCTGCATACGGATCTCACGCGCGATGACTGCATCTTTTATTTCACCACCTGTGGCTGGATGATGTGGCACTGGCTGGTGAGCAGTCTGGCCACGGGTGCAACGGTCGTACTTTACGATGGTTCACCGTTCTATCCCGGGCCACAACGGTTGTTCGATCTGGCTGAACAGGAAGGCGTGACAGTGTTCGGCAGCAGTGCAAAGTATCTGGCTGCGGTGGAGCAGGCCGGGGTGACGCCGCGAACGACCCACAAGCTCCCCGCGCTGCGTACCATCCTGTCTACGGGTTCCCCCCTGTTGCCTGTGTCGTACGATTACGTGTCCCGCGATGTCAGCGCGGCTGTGCAATTGTCCTCGATCTCCGGCGGTACCGATATCATTTCCTGTTTTGCCCTCGGCAATCCGGTCCTGCCGGTATACCGGGGTGAGCTGCAATGCCGCGGGCTCGGCATGAGCGTTGCGGTGTATGGCGATGATGGTTGCCCGGTGACCGGCCGCAAGGGGGAACTGGTCTGCACACAGCCGTTTCCCTCCATGCCGGTAGGCTTCTGGGATGATCCCGGTCAGCAGAAATATCAGCGTGCATACTTCGAGAAATTTCCGGGTGTCTGGGCACACGGCGACTACGCTGAGCTGACACCCGCGGGTGGTATGATCATTTACGGGCGATCTGATGCCGTTCTCAATCCCGGTGGGGTAAGAATCGGCACTGCCGAACTCTACCGCCAGGTGGAAACACTGCCGGAAGTGCTGGAGAGTCTCGCTGTGGGACAGGAATGGCATGGCGATGAACGCGTGATCCTGTTCGTCAGGCTGCAGCAGGACAGCCTGCTTGATACTGCACTGGTTGATCGCATCAAGACCGTTATCCGCGAAAACACCACGCCCCGGCATGTACCTGCCCGGGTAATACAGGTCGCTGATATTCCGCGTACCCGTAACAACAAGATGGCGGAGCTTGCGGTACGCAGCGTGGTTAACCATCAGCCGGTAAAAAATACCGGGGCGCTCGCAAACCCGGAGGCCCTGGAGTTATTCAGAAACCTGCCCGGGCTTGGCGACACCACCAAAGAGCCAGAGGCACAGAGCAACGCATGACACTGTGTGACACAAGAGACAGCCAGCTGGTCATCGTCGATGTCCAGGAACGTCTTGCGGCTGTGATCGAAGCGGAGCGGATGGCAGCCATGGTAAGAGGCTGTGTGCTGCTGCTCGATGTGGCTGCAATCCTGGAGGTACCGGTACTCTGCACCGAGCAATATCCAGGGGGGCTGGGCACCACCGTAACGGCCATCAGTGATCATCTGCCGGCCAATACCAGCAGAATACCCAAAACCTGTTTCTCCGGCGCCAGTGCGGCTGATTTCCGCCAGGCGGTATTGAACAGCGGCCGCAAACAGGTCGTGCTTGCCGGCATTGAGTCGCATGTCTGTATCCTGCAAACGGCGATGGAACTTGCACAACAGGGACAGGCGGTTTTTGTCGTGGAAGACGCCGTGTGCGCGCGTCATGCACTTCATCACCGCAACGCCATGGCGCGGATGCGCCAGGCGGGGATTGTCGTCACCAATACCGAGTCGGTGATATTTGAGTGGTTGCGCGATGCCAGTCATGAACATTTCAGGAAAATTTCTGCACTGCTGAAGGGAGTGTAATGATTAACGACTCTGCAGGCGCAGGCTTTCGAAAAGCCACAGGGCTTGAACAGCCACTGCAGTGTGTGGGCGCCGTGAATGCCTACCATGCGCGGCTGGCCGAGGCGGTCGGATTCAGGGCCCTGTATGTTTCCGGTGCCGGCGTCGCCGCCGGCTCCTGTGGTGTCCCCGATCTTGGCATTATCACTCCCGAAGATGTGTTGGTTGACGTACGGCGCATCACCGCGGTCACGCAACTGCCGGTACTGGTGGATATGGATACTGGCTGGGGCGGGGCCTTCACAATCGCCCGTACCGTACGCGCGATGATCCAGGCAGGTGCCGCGGCCATCCATATTGAAGACCAGGTGCAGCAGAAGCGCTGTGGTCACCGCCCGCACAAGGCCATCGTGTCGCAGGCGGAGATGGTAGATCGCATCAAGGCGGCCGTGGATGCCAGAACCGATCCCGGGTTTGTCATTATGGCGCGTACCGATGCAGTGGCAGTCGAGGGACAGCAGGCGGCCATCGAGCGGTTGGGGGCCTGCGTGGAGGCCGGGGCGGACATGGTCTTCCCGGAAGCGGTCACCTCGCTGGATATGTACCGGCAGTTCTCCACCACTGTGGAGGTGCCGGTGCTGGCCAACATCACCGAATTCGGGGTAACGCCCCTGTTCACGATCGCTGAACTGGCCTCTGCCGGTGTCAGTATTGCGTTGTATCCATTATCGGCATTTCGCGCGGCTAACGCGGCAGCACTCAAGGTATACCAGGTGTTGCGCGCAACCGGGACACAGCAGGATGTGGTCGACAGCATGCAGACCCGTGCCGAGCTCTATGAGTATCTCGGCTACCATGAGTACGAGCAACAGCTGGATGCCTTGTTCGCAGCCAGGGACGGGGATGACTGAGGCCGGGAGCAGATAGCCGATGGCAAAGAAATCCGTTGAACTCTCGGGTGTGATCGCCGGTAACACGGCTATTTGCAGCGTCGGGCACGCAGCGAACGAGTTGCATTACCGGGGCTATGACATCCTCGACCTGGCGGAGGCCTGCGTGTTTGAAGAGGTCGCCTACCTGCTTGTACATGGCAGGTTGCCGACGGTTGAGGAGCTGGCGGCGTATCAAACCCGGCAGGCATCACTGCGCAACCTGCCGGATGCCGTCAAGGTGATACTGGAAGAGCTCCCCGCGTCAGCGCACCCGATGGATGTAGTGCGCACCGGTTGTTCGGTCATGGGCTGTTTTTTGCCCGAGCCGGCAGACCACAATGAGGCAGCGGCCCGTCACGTTGTTGATCGCCTGATGGCCGGTGTGGGTCCCATGCTGTTGTACTGGCATCACTACCACGGCAGCGGCAAGCGCATTGACCTGGAGACTGGTGATGACTCGATCGGGGGACATTTCCTGCATCTGCTGCATGGCAAGGAACCCGATGCGCTGCGGCTACGGGCAATGCACACTTCATTGATACTGTATGCCGAGCATGAACTCAATGCATCGACCTTTGCCGCGCGTGTCATTGCTGCGACCGGTGCCGATATGTATTCGGCCATCACGGGTGCAATCGGGGCCTTGCGCGGGCCAAAACACGGCGGTGCCAACGAAGCGGCCTTCGAGGTGCAGCAACGTTATGACAGCCCGGCGGCGGCCGGGGAGGATATCCGCAGGCGGCTCGCGCACAAGGAAATTATTCCCGGTTTCGGACATCCCGTGTACACCGCGGCAGACCCCCGCAACAAGGCCATCAAGGACGTTGCCCGCCGCCTTGCAGCGGCAAGCGGCGACCGGCAGAGCTATGATATTGCAGAGCACCTGGAGGCGGTGATGCGGAAGACGAAAGGAATGTTTCCCAATCTCGACTGGTACTCCGCAGTCGCTTACCACCTGATGGCTGTGCCTGCCTGCATGTTTACACCGTTATTTGTCATTGCACGTAGTGCCGGTTGGGGTGCGCATGTTATCGAGCAACGCGAGGATGGCAGGATCATCCGGCCGGGCGCCCGCTATATCGGGCCGGAAAACCTGCCGTTCCTGCCGCTCGACCGGCGCGTATGAGTTGCTCGTCTGGATCGTATTGCGCAGGCTTGCGCCGTTGCCTGCGCACTGTCGTCAAGCAAGGAGGTAGCGGGTGAGCAAGACTGCCACACGCGATGCACGTCGTCCCGATTTCGATGGCGTGATTCAGGACATCGCGGATTACGTCCTGGACTATGATGTCACGCAGAGCCGCGAGGCGATGGAGACGGCACGTTACTGCTTCATGGATACGCTGGGTTGTGCGCTGTATGCCCTCGGGTTTCCGGCCTGCACCCGCTTGCTTGGCCCCGTCGTTCCTGGCGCAGTTCTGCAGGGTGGTGCGCGTGTCCCCGGGACATCCCATGAACTGGAGCCGGTACGCGCGGCCTGGAACATCGGCACCATGGTGCGCTGGCTGGACTTCAACGATACCTGGCTGGCGGCCGAGTGGGGGCACCCCTCGGACAACCTCGGCGCCATCCTGGCGCTGGCGGACTATCAGTCACGGGCAGCACTCGCCAGTGGCGGCCGGTCGCTGCTGCTGACGGATGTGCTGCAAGCCATGATCAAGGCCCACGAGATCCAGGGTGTCATTGCCCTTGAAAACGCCTTCAACCGGGTCGGCCTGGACCACGTGCTGCTGGTGCGCATTGCCTCTGCCGCCGTGGCGGCCATGATGCTGGGCTGCAATCGCGATGCTGTACTGAGTGCCGTGTCCAATGCCTGGATCGATGGATCCGCACTGCGAACCTACCGGCATGCACCCAATACCGGTTCGCGCAAGTCCTGGGCCGCGGGCGATGCGTCTGCTCGTGGCCTGTTTCTGGCGCTGCTCGCCAGCCGCGGCGAGATGGGTTATCCGTCAGCACTGAGTGCAGCAGTCTGGGGTTTCCAGGATGCATCGTTCAGAGGCAAGCCGCTGAAAATGCAGCAGGCTTACGGGTCCTATGTCATGGAGAACATCCTGTTCAAGCTCGACTTCCCAGCCGAGTTCCATGCGCAAACAGCCGTAGAGGCCGCCATCAAACTCCACGCCCAGGTCGTGGACCGGCTGGATGATATCGACAAGATCCTGATAGAGACGCAGGCGTCCGGCAATCGCATCATCAACAAGACCGGACCGCTGGTAAACCCGGCGGATCGCGATCACTGCCTGCAGTATATGGTGGCCGTTGCCCTGATCAAGGGACGGCTTGCGGCGGCGGACTACGAAGCGGTGACGGCCAGTGACCTGCGCATCGATGCCCTGCGTTATACCATGGAGGTGGTGCAGAACGAGCGTTTTAGCCGCGACTATCTGGATCCCGAAAAGCGTGCGGTCGGCAACGCGGTGCAGGTCTTCTTCAGGGACGGTTCCGCGACCGACCGGGTGACGATCGATTACCCGGTTGGTCACCGCCGCCGACGTGCGGAGGGCATTCCCTTGCTCAAGGAAAAGTTCGCGCGCCACTTGCGCGTTGGCATCGGTCAGGCAGATGCAGACCGGCTGCTGGCACTGTGCGCGGAGCAGGAACGTTTTGAACAGACCTCTGTTGATGAAGTCATGTCCCTGCTGGTGGTTCAGGAATGACCATCACTGCCCTCAGTTTCTGGTGCTACACGCTGGGCATTCTGGCGGTCGGTGTGTACAGCGCCCGTTTTGGGCGGATGTCTTCATCGGATTTCTTTCTCGCAGACCGTGGCCTGGGCGCCTTGGTGGCGGGTCTGTCGGTGTCGGCCTCTGCCGAGAGCGGCTGGGTCACTCTGGGCCTGGTGGGCATGGTGTGTGTGGCGAATTGTTACTCAGGCTGCTACGGGTAACTAGTGTGGTGTAACGGATAACGTGTACGTATCAGCGAGACGAGAAGCCGTTAGCTGCAAGGCGCGTCTCGCAGGGAATGGCGTGCCCTTTACAAGAG
>JBDLJX010000037.1:0-25690 GCA_039714155.1 Pseudomonadota bacterium
GTCACCAACCTGGAACGTGACGAACTGCGATGCTACCTCGAAATGTTCTACAGCCTGCAATACCGGCCACTGGCGCGGGCCATGCAGGCGTAGCCCGGATGCAGGCCGACAGGCCGAAATCCGGGAATGGTATTACCTCGACAACCCCGGATTCCGCTGCGCTCCATCCGGGCTACAGCCATGCGCTTACAGCAGGCCGCGTTCCGCCAGCGACACCCCCGGGCCGTCGCCGATGACCAGGTGGTCCAGGACGCGGATATCCACCAGTGCAAGGGCATCAGTCAGCCGGCGGGTCAGTGAAATGTCCGCGCGGCTGGGCTCGGCCACCCCGGACGGGTGATTATGGGCAAGTATCAGGGCGGCGGCATTATGGTGCAGGGCGCGGATGACGACTTCGCGCGGGTGCACACTGGCACCGTCGATGGTGCCGCGAAACAGTTCCTCGAAGGCGATGACGCGATGCCGGTTGTCGAGGAACAGGCAGGCAAATACCTCGTGGCGGTAGTGTCGCAGGCGACTGCTAAGGTAGTGGCGCGTGGTCTCGGGGCTTTCCAGGGCATCATCACGTTGCAGTTGTTCCAGCAGGTGACGGTGCGCCATCTCCAGCACGGCCTGCAACTGCGCATACTTGGCAGTCCCGAGGCCGTGCCGGGCGCAGAATGCCTCGCGGTCGGCCTCCAGCAGGGTGCGCAGGCCACCGAAGTCCTGCAGCAGTTCGCGGGCGAGGTCGACGGCCGTTTTGCCGGCAACCCCGGTGCGCAGGAAGATGGCCAGTAACTCGGCGTCCGAGAGTGTACTGCTGCCACGGGCCAGCAGTTTCTCGCGTGGCCGTTCCCCGGCCGGCCAGTCACGGATGGTGTGCATGACCACCTCCCTGTTGTCGGTGTTTGACGGGAATATCCTAACGAATAATCAGGTGAGAAATTTCTGAAATACACAATCAGGCTGGAGGTGGCAGGTACTAGGCATTAGGCAGGAGGTAGTTCAGGCTGATAGCCTCCCACCTGCGGCCTGCCTGTCTCTGCGGTATTATGTAACATTAGTGCCCCGCATGTGCTGCTGAATCTTCTGTTAAACTACTGAGTCATGGGACTTTTATCCGGAAAGCATATTCTCCTCGGTGTTACCGGCGGCATTGCTGCCTACAAGAGCGCCGAGCTGGTGCGACAGCTGCGTGAGCAGGGTAGCGAGGTTCGCGTTGTGATGACGCAGGCTGCACGGGAATTCATCACGCCGTTGACCCTGCAGGCACTCTCCGGGCAACCGGTACACACTGATCTGCTGGATCCGGCCGCCGAGGCCGCCATGGGCCACATCGAACTGGCCCGCTGGGCGGATACGGTGCTGGTCGCACCGGCAACGGCGGATTTCATTGCCCGGCTGGCGCATGGCCGTGCCGATGACCTGCTGGCGGCGGTCTGTCTGGCCAGTGAAGCCCCGCTGGCGATGGCGCCGGCCATGAACCGCGTTATGTGGCTGAATCCGGCAACGCAGGACAATTGCACTGTACTTGCCGGTCGTGGCGTGCATTGCTTTGGGCCGGCTGAGGGCGGGCAGGCCTGTGGTGAAACCGGCCCGGGCCGGATGCTGGAGCCGGCGGAACTGGTTGAGCAACTGGCAGGCCTGTTCCAGAACGGGGTGCTGGCGGGGCAACGTGTGCTGGTGACCGCGGGGCCGACCCGTGAACCGCTCGACCCGGTGCGTTTCCTCGGCAATCGTAGTTCCGGCAAGATGGGCTTTGCCGTTGCCGCGGCCGCCGCCGAGGCAGGTGCACAGGTCATACTGGTCAGTGGCCCGGTGAACCTGCCGACCCCGGCCGGGGTTGAATGCATTCATGTGGAAACCGCTGCCGAAATGCATGCCGCCGTCCTGGCGCAGGCCGGCGGCTGTGACATTTTTATCGCCGCCGCCGCGGTGGCCGATTACCGACCGGCCAGTCCCGCCGAACAGAAACTGAAGAAGACTGCGGAACGCATGTCGCTGGAACTGGTGCCTAACCCGGATATTATTGCGGCGGTGGCGGCACTGGATGGCGGGCCGTTTACGGTCGGCTTTGCGGCCGAGACCGAGGCCACGTCGAGTCATGCACAGGACAAGCGGCGGGCCAAGTCACTTGATATGATTGCCGCCAACACGGTCGGGCCCGGTATCGGTTTCGACGTGGATGACAATGAGTTGCAGGTCTTCTGGGATGGCGGCTCACAGCAGCTGCAGCGAACCCGGAAATCACGCCTGGCACGCGAGCTGATCGCGCTGGTCGCGGAGCGCTTCCATGCCGGCACTAACCACAACAAGGTAATCAATCTGCATGCAAAAGATTCAGCTTAAGATCCTCGATGCCCGTCTGGGTGGTGAATTTCCCATGCCGCATTATGCGACCGCTGGCGCCGCAGGCATGGACATGCGTGCCTGTGTCGATGGACCACTGGAAATCGCACCGGGAGAAGCGCAGTTGATACCGACCGGGCTGGCCATGCATATCGAGGAGCCCGGGCTGGCGGCAATGTTGCTGCCGCGCTCAGGGCTGGGCCACAAACATGGCATCGTGCTCGGTAATCTCGTTGGCCTGATCGATTCGGACTACCAGGGCCAGGTGTTCGTGTCCTGCTGGAACCGTGGTACGGAATCCTTTACCGTACAGCCGGGGGAGCGTATCGCCCAGATGGTGATCGTGCCGGTCGTGCATGCCGATTTCGAGGTAGTCGATGACTTTGCCGCCAGCGAGCGTGGTAAGGGTGGATTTGGTCATACCGGCCGCCATTGACGGCGGCACGACTTCGGTAAAGTTGTTCCAGTCAAGCGCCGACTTTACCGATAGCTCCGCTATATAAAGGACTGTAATGAAGTTTTCGCTACCCAGTTTCAGGAAGGCCAGGCCCGACACCGATGCCCCGGTTGCTGCGGATAAATCCCGGGCCATGCCGGTTGCACCCGGCTCTCCCGTGCTTGCCAAACCGGTCAGCCTTGGCAAGACCCGTATGCAGATGCTGGTTGCCGCCGTTGTTCTGCTAGTGCTGCTGGCCGTATTTGTATTCCAGGTCATGACGGTTTACATCACGCGGGCCATGGACCAGGAGGTCCGCATGGCGGTTGACCAGGTTGCAGCACGTACTGCCACGCTGGTCAGGTTCTACAGTTCCAACATGAAACTGCTGGCCAGGGACCCGGATATTGCCCGGCTGCTGATGGCTGGTGACGAGGCCGCCCTGCAGGAGCGTGAACAGTCACTGACCTATCTGTTCCCGGCTGCGATCAATGTACAGTTGTTAACGCCCGGGCTTGAAGATGTAAACATGGAGACATCACCGCCGCTGGGCTATGCAACGCTGGCGCAAATGCGTGAGGCGGAGCGCAGTTTGAAGTCGCCGCCGGCAGAAGTACACCTGTTTAACACCCCGCAGCAACACATCAATATTGTCAGCCCGGTGATGGATCCCGCCGGTAGCGGTATTGTCGGGCACCTGGTGTTGTCATTATCGCGTGACATGCTCGATGAATTACTCGGCAATCTGCAATACCTGGACGGTTACGTGGAATTGCAGCAAACTGGTGTCAAGGGTGACCCGGTACCGTTCGTGTCGGCAGGTGATGCGAGTTACCGGTCCGGTGCGCCGGATGCCGTACAGGCGATCAGTGGCAGTCACTGGCAGGCGGCATTCTGGTCAGCACAAAGCAGCATTGTGTTCCTGGGCATGATCAGCCTGTGGGTGATTGGTGCTACCGGTCTGCTGGTTGTGTTGATGGTTCTCTATACGCTCAGACTGTTTAAACGCCTGGCCGCCGGTGTTCAGCAGGACCAGGTCAGTCTGGTGACGCTGATGAAGGATGCACGCAGCAACCAGGTGAAGAACGGGTATCCGGTAGGTTTGGCAGAAATGCAGGACACCA
This sequence comes from Pseudomonadota bacterium, assembly GCA_039714155.1. Lineage (GTDB taxonomy): Bacteria > Pseudomonadota > Gammaproteobacteria > UBA9214 > UBA9214 > SZUA-186. The sequence continues at coordinate 3,889 of JBDLJX010000037.1, forward strand.
TGGATTTCATGGTGCGTCTTGCCGATAACGGTCAGGCGCGCACCGGCAATGTCGTCGTCGATCGCGAGCAGGACGAGGAGTATGCCAGTGAAGCCGGCGAGGATAACATTGCAGAGGACATTGCACCGGATTTCGGTGCACTGCGTACAGATAACGTCCTCGTTGAGGAGGATCCATTGGAAATCGTTAAGGAACATGAGGAAAACATCGCCATCGACCCTTCTATTTTCCGTGCCTATGACATACGTGGCGTTGTTAACCAGACACTGACCACGCATGCAGTAAGGCAAATCGGTCGTGCCATCGGCAGCGAGGCTATTCAGCGTGGTCGGAACACCGTTGTCGTGGGCCGTGATGGCCGCCTGTCCGGGCCGTCACTGGTAGAGGCGCTGGTTGCCGGGCTCAACGAGACCGGCTGTGATGTGAAGGATATCGGTTGTGTGCCCACGCCTGTGCTGTATTTCGCCGCGCATTATCTTGATACGCAGACCGGTGTTGTTGTCACCGGCAGTCATAATCCACCGGATTACAACGGCCTCAAGATCGTGATTGACGGGGAGACCCTGTCAGGTGAAGCGATCCAGCAACTGCGTGAGCGCATCGATGAGGACAAGCTGATATCCGGGCAGGGTTCAGTCGAAACTGTCAACGTTATTCCTGATTACATCGAACGCGTGCGCAGTGATGTGCATGTCGGACGGCCGCTGAAAGTGGTGATTGACTGTGGCAATGGTGTGGCAGGTGCTGTCGCGCCGCAATTGCTTCGTGATATCGGTTGTGATGTGACCGAACTGTTCTGCGAGGTTGACGGTAATTTTCCAAACCATCATCCGGACCCGAGCAAGGCCGAAAACCTGAAAGATCTGATCGCCAGTGTCAGGGAAAACCAGGCCGACCTCGGTCTGGCCTTTGACGGTGACGGTGACCGGCTGGGTGTGGTGACCACCGAGGGCAGTATTGTCTGGCCGGACCGGATCCTGATGCTGTTTGCCGCGGATATTCTTGATCGCAATCCGGGTGGACAGATTATTTACGACGTCAAGTGCACCCGCTTCCTGGACAGCATAATCCGTGAACATGGTGGTGAACCACTGATGTGGAAGACCGGCCATTCCTTTATCAAGGCCAAGATCAAGGAGACCGGGGCGTTGCTGGCCGGCGAGATGAGCGGCCACATCTTCTTCAAGGAACGCTGGTACGGTTTTGATGATGGCCTGTATTCCGCGGCACGCTTGCTGGAGGTGCTTGGCAAGGATGAGCGTGCACCCACGGAGGTGTTCGACAGTTTGCCGGACAGCGTCAATACGCCGGAGCTTAATGTCACGATGCAGGAGGGCCAGCCACCGAAATACATCGATCAGCTACTTGCCAGTGCACACTTTGATGGCGCACGGATATCGACCATCGATGGTTTGCGTGCGGACTTCGATGACGGCTGGGGACTGGTGCGGGCATCCAATACCACACCGGTGCTGGTACTGCGTTTTGAAGCAGATAATGAGACAGCTTTATCACGCATCATGGAAGAGTTCCGGCGCGTGATGTTGCAGGTGGACCCGGGTCTGTCATTGCCCTTCTAGCTGTTTGCAACACAATTTTGCTTTGTTTCCGGGCAGGTAATAATTACTGACCGGAACGGTTGGATATTCATAGCCTATGTCATTAACCAACGAATCAGCCAGGAATGTTGCGCACGTTCTCACCGAGGCGATGCCCTACATTCGTCGCTTCCGCGGCAAGACTATCGTCATCAAGTACGGTGGCAATGCCATGGTAGACGAGGACCTGAAAAGCGGTTTTGCCCGTGATGTGGTCCTGATGAAACTGGTCGGCATCAATCCGGTAGTGGTGCATGGTGGTGGTCCGCAGATCGGCAACCTGCTCGAGAAGATCGGCAAGCAAAGCGAGTTTGTCGACGGCATGCGGGTGACTGACAGCGAGACCATGGATGTTGTCGAGATGGTGCTGGGTGGCCTGGTCAACAAGGAGATTGTCAATCTGATCGCGCGTCATGGTGGCAGGGCTGTGGGGTTGACGGGCAAGGATGGTGACCTGATACGTGCCCGCAAACTGATTATCAAGCGCGACTCACCCGAGCTGGATGCTCCGGAGATTATTGATATCGGTCACGTTGGCGAGGTTGCCAGTATCGATGCCGGTGTGGTGCACATGCTCGTCGGTGGTGACTTTATCCCGGTAATTGCACCTATCGGTGTGGGTGAGGACGGGCATTCCTACAATATCAATGCGGATCTGGTTGCCGGCCGTATGGCCGAGGTGCTGGCGGCAGAAAAACTCATCCTGTTGACCAATACCGGGGGCTTGCTGGACAAGCAGGACAAGTTGCTGACCGGCTTGAGTGCCGCCGATGTCGATTGCCTGATTGAAGACGGCACGATCCATGGCGGCATGTTGCCGAAAATTGGCTGTGCGCTGTCTGCAGTCAACAGTGGCGTTACGGCCGCGCATATCATCGATGGCCGCGTCGAGCATGCGGTGCTGGTCGAGTTGTTTACCGATGAAGGTGTGGGTACTTTGATACGTGCCTGACTGGCAGGCGCTGGCGTCTGCCTTACTCTGATTCAGTCAGTTCATGATAGCGGGTGATATCGGCGTTGAACCTGGCGGCGATCTCCTCCCGTTCACGTTTTTTCTCCTGAACGAATTCCCGGTTATCCGTGATCAGCTCGCGTGCCGTGTTGATCTGTTCCTGCAGCATCGAAGGCACCGGTTTGCCGCTACGTTCGTAGTCGGCAGCTTCTTCGGCATATTCACGTAACCGGGTTTCTGTGGATTTAATCCGGCTTTCGGTCAGCTGGATCAGGGAGTCAACGGCGGCAAGCTTGCCGTCACGCGCCATCATCATGTCTTTCTCGCTGGAGTAGGTTGCCATCAGGCTACGGTCATGCACAGCCTGTTTCTCGGCCTGCTTTTTCTTTTCTTCCTCCAGTGCCGCCTGCCGTTTGACCTCGGCTTTTTCTTCCGCTGTTCTGGCGCGCTCATACACCTTGATTGTGCGGCCTTGCTCGTTGTATTCCTTGCGTTCCTGCTGCGAGTGATTGGGTGGTACGCGGTCGCTGTAGTGGACCTTGCCGTCTTCATCGACCCATTTGAACAGGCGTTCAGCCTGGCTGGCCGTTGTGGTCAATAAGGCGGGCAATAACAGTAAATAGCCGATATGATGCGCGAATGACTTCATAGTGCTGCAAATTCCTGGTAACTGAGTACATTTACGGTTTATTTCCGGAAGCGATTATATCCCTTTTATAATGCTCAGGCTCCCAAGGTGAACGGCATCGAGCAAATCATCCTGTTTCTCGTGTCCCTGGTGGCCAACCTGTTTTCGGCCTTTTCCGGGGGTGGCGCCGGCCTGATTCAGCTGCCGGTGCTGATATTTCTCGGGCTGCCGTTTGGCATAGCACTGGCGACCCATAAAGTCGCAAGTGTTGCACTGGGTATCGGCGCAACCATCCGGCACTTGAAGGAGGGTGGGCTGGAGCGCCGTCTGGTGGTCTATATTCTGGCCTTTGGCCTGCCGGGCGTGGTGCTCGGCGCCAATGTCATCCTGCAGGTGCCGGAGCGTTCGGCCGAGATCGCCCTCGGCTTTCTGACTGCCAGTCTGGGAATCTATTCCTGGCTGAACCCGGGTCTTGGTCAGGCGGTTCGCCAGGTGCAACGTGACCAGCGGGATTTCGTGATCGGTGGCGTGGTGTTGTTCGGGATTGGCGCGCTGAATGGCTCACTGACGTCCGGTACCGGGTTGTTTGTTACCCTCTGGCTGGTACGCTGGTTTGGCCTCGATTATCGTCGGGCAATTGCCTATACCCTGATCCTGGTTGGTGTGTTCTGGAACAGTGCCGGTGCTCTGACACTCGGCATTCTCGGCGAGATCCGCTGGTCGTGGTTACCGGCATTGCTGCTGGGTTCGTTACTGGGCGGCTACCTGGGCGCGCATCTCGCCATCAAATCGGGAAATCGCTGGATCAAGCGGGCGTTTGAGATTGTGACCTTGCTGGTTGGGTCGAAGTTGATATATGGCTAAATGATTTTTCTTGTACTTTATATTTCCGCTGTTCTCTGTGCCCTCTGTGGCAAAAGAATTTTCTTTGCGCCTTTGCGAGAGACGGGTTTTGCCGGTTACACCCCGTACTGTTGCCGGTAGGCCTCGATACCGGCAACGGCTTTTTCCTGTTCCGGTTGTTCCCGCAGGTACTCCAGCAAGTCAGTCAGCGAGACGATACTGGCAACAGGAATACCGAAGGCCTGTTCCACTTCCTGGATGGCAGATTTCTCACCCGTGCCACGCTCCTGCCGGTCGAGTGCAATGACGACACCGGCCAGTGTGGCGCCGGCGGCCTGAATGATGTCGACGGACTCGCGAATGGCAGTGCCGGCGGTGATGACGTCATCGATAACAAGAATGTTGCCTTCGAGTCCGGCACCGACCAGGTTGCCGCCCTCGCCATGGTCCTTGGCCTCCTTGCGATTAAAGCACCAGGGTACGTTGTGCTTGTGATGATCGGCGAGCGCGATACTGGCCGCAGCGGCCAGCGGGATGCCCTTGTAGGCCGGGCCAAACAGAACATCAAAGGCAATGCCGCTGTCGCTGATGGTCTGTGCATAGAAACGGCCCAGCCGGGCGAGGTGTTCGCCGGTATTGAACAGACCGGCATTGAAAAAGTAGGGACTGGAGCGACCCGATTTCAGGGTGAAATCACCAAAGCGCAGCACACCGGCGCTGATGGCGAAGTCGATAAATTCGTGCTGGTATTGTTTCATGTGTGTGACTTATGCGGCAGGGGATGGCCGGGTATGATACACGCCGAATTGAAACAGGGAAAAACATGCGGATAATTACGGTTAACGTCAACGGCATACGCGCAGCAGCCCGGAAAGGCTTTTTCCAATGGATGGTGCGGCAACGGGCGGATGTGGTCTGTATCCAGGAAACCAGGGCGCATGTCTCGCAACTTGAAGACAAGGTGTTCTGGCCGCGTGGCTGGCATGTCTTTTTCCAGGATGCCGAAAAGAAGGGTTACAGTGGTGTCGCGATTTACAGCAAGCACAAGCCGGACAAGGTTATCACCGGTCTGGGCTGGCCGGACATGGATGCCGAGGGCCGTTACATCGAGGCGCGTTTCGGCCCCCTGAGTGTGGTTTCGATCTACCTGCCTTCCGGTTCCTCCAGCGAAGAGCGTCAGGTTGTGAAGTTCAGTGTTCTGGATCGTTTTATGCCCTGGCTGAAAAAGCTCAGGCTCAAGCGACGTGAATTCATCTTTTGCGGGGACTGGAACATTGCGCACAAGCAGATCGACCTGAAGAACTGGCGTGGCAACCAGAAGAATTCGGGCTTCCTGCCGGAAGAACGTGCCTGGATGGACGAGTTGTTCGGACCAGCGGGCTTCACCGATGCCTTCCGGGCAGTTAATCCGGGGCCTGATCAATACACCTGGTGGTCAAACCGGGGGCAGGCCTGGGCAAAGAATGTCGGTTGGCGTATTGACTACCAGGTGACGACGCCGGGTATTGGCAAGCGGGTGCAGGCGGCGCACATTTACAAGAGCAAGCGGTTCTCGGACCATGCACCGTTGATCATGGATTACGACTACGAGTTGTAAGGGCTGGTTAGTACCACTTTAAACTGATAACAACGGCTATAGAACCAACACAGCTGAGTGCCGGTTTTTTATTAAATGGCCACGAAATCCACGAAAGGACACGGAAAAATGTCTTTAAGGTTTTTATTCTTCCGTGTTTTTCCGTGGATTCCGTGGCAATAATATCTGTCTTTTCCAGGTTGAAAGAGCGCTAGCTATTCCTGATCAAGATCCGGATGCGGCATTTCGGAGTACAGCATCAGCCGGTCCTCCAGGGATATATTCGGCAGGCGGCGGTCTGGCATCTGGCGCCGGTCGATGACTACGGTAATGCCGTTACTGTCGATGAGCGGGAACGCCGCATCCAGTCCCCAGCGACGCTGCCCCTTTGAGCGTTTTTCCATACTTATTCTCTCTTCCCCGCCTGGAAGTCTAGCCGATAGCGGCTGGAATGCCTAACAAACACCTTTATGAATACGCTGTCGGGTGTCTCTGGCATCGACGCAGGAAAAATCTGATGCGGGTCGATTGGCCAGACAACTAATTGTAAATCAATTACTTATTCGGTCGGTGGAGGTTGAGCCGGGTGGTTTTTCATGAGGAAAAGAACCAGCAAAATTGCCGGTACACCGAGCAGGCCGGCATACAGGAAAAAACTGGCGTAACCGGCGCCATCCACCACCATGCCGGCAAAACCGCCAATGAATTTTGCCGGCAGTGTCATCAATGAACTGAACAGGGCGTACTGTGTGGCCGTGTAGCTGGTGTTCGTCAGGCTGGATAGCCAGGCGATGAACGCCGCTGTCGCCAGCCCGCCACTGAGATTGTCGGCGCTGATGATGACGGCAAGGTGGAGCAGCGACGGTTCGCTAACGGCCAGCCAGACGAACAGCAGGTTGGTGCTTGCCACAAGTATAGCGCCGGCCAGCAGCGGTCGCAGGATGCCGAAACGCACCACCAGGATGCCACCGAGGCCGGCGCCGGCGATGGTCATGAAGAAACCAAAAATCTTGGTAACGTTGGCGATGTCTGCCTTGGTGAAGCCAAGGTCGAGATAGAACGGGTTTGCCATGACGCCCATGGTGATGTCACTGAGCTTGTAGCAGCCAACCAGCAGCAGGATCACTACTGCCAGCCGGCCGCTGCGCTCGAAGAATTCCACGAAGGGGCCAACCACGGCATCCGCGAACCAGGCGGCGATACGTGCTGCCAGTCCCTGCCGGCCGGTGACGCCGAGGCCGGATTCCAGCCGGGATTCCAGCGCCTGCGTGCGCGGGTTATCAGGGTGCGATGGTTCCGGAATGCTTAATGTTGTCAGCATGCCGATGCCCATCAAGCCGGCCATTACAATGTAGGTCAGCGACCAGTTGGTCAGTTCGGCGAGATGCAGTGCGCCGGCGCCGGCGACCAGCAGTGCCAGCCGGTAGCCGAGCACATAGGTCGCCGCCATGGCGCCCTGCAGATCGCGCGCGACGGCCTCGATGCGCCAGGCATCGATGGTGATGTCCTGGGTGGCGGAGCCGAAGGCGACCAGCAGGGCGAACAGCGCCAGCTGCGCCAGGTTGCTGCCCGGGTCGGTCAATGCCATGCCAGCCAGGCCGGTGGCAATGGTGATCTGGGCTGCCAGCATCCAGCCGCGGCGTTTGCCGAACACACGGGTCAGTAGCGGGAATGGCAGGCGGTCGATGACCGGTGCCCATAAGACCTTGATTGAATAGGTGATGCCGACCCAGCTGAAAAAGCCGATCGTGGTACGTGAGACATCGGCTTCCGTCAGCCAGGCGGACAGGGTGGTAAAGACGAGCAGGAACGGCAGACCGGCGGCGAAACCGAGAAACACCATGCCGACGACCCGGGGCCGGGTATAAACGGACAGGGCGGTGCGCCAGTCGGCCGGGCTCATCCGGCTAAAGGTTTCCTGTTAATCAGGATGAAGGGTCTTTCGGCTCTTTTGGCGGCATTTCGCGGCATTAAAACAGCTAAACAGCTATTTTCGATACGATTATGGAAAGATACCGTCAATTGTCAGCCGTTTCCGGCCACTGCGGGCTGTGGTTGCCCAAGTTCACTGTGAGTAGAAATCCTGGCTGAATTCGACCGTCAGGGTATCCGGCGAGCCTTGTGGCCGGACCTTCACGTCGAAGCGCATGGTCTCTTCATGGGAGACGCTAAACTCGCCAATGTAGTAAATGGCGTTGCCTTCACGGATCTGCCGCACCGAGATACGGCGATACTGGCCGGCCAGGTTGGCAGCGCTCACCTCAACAAAGGCGTGGACGGGCTGACCCGGGCTGCCGAGTACCTTGCGCAGCACGGTGATATTGACCATGCCACGGTGCTTGCTGCGGTTGATGTGGTATTCGCGTGCCACCCGTGCCGGCAGTTGATCGGTGGGCAGCGCATTGTAATGCACCACGTATTGTCCGAAGTCGGTGGAGTTCTCGGCATGGCTGCTGAATGCCATGGTAGAGATCAGTACACCCAGTAGTGTTGGAATGAGAATACGTAGCAGTTTCATGTCAGTCTCCTTGCTGTAGTTCCTGTGTTTACTATAGATCAGATGGCATGGCCGTTCTCAAGCCAGCCGGAAACGGTAGAGCGCAATACCCCCCAGCAGGTTTGGTAGCAGGGAACTGCCCGGCTTGTGCCTGTGGGCATGATCGACCAGGATACGCTGCAGAATATGGATGTTACGTTCCCGGCAGAGCTTTTCGAAGTCCTTGACGGTACAGAGGTGGATGTTCGGTGTGCTGTACCAGGGGTTCGGCAAGGTACGCGTCATCGGCATTCTGCCTCGCAGGGCCAGTTGCAAGCGGTTGCTCCAGTGCGCGAAGTTGGGGAAGGTGACGATGCCTTCCCGGCCAAGACGCAGCATTTCGCTTAACAGGCGGTCAGGGTAGCGCACGGCCTGCAGGGTCTGGGTCATGATAACGTAATCGAATGAGTCGGCATCGAAGTCATACAGGCCCTCGTCCAGGTCGGTCTGGATAACGTTGACACCGCGGGCAATACACTGGGTAACGTTGTCATTGGCAATCTCCAGGCCATAGCCCTTGATCTGCCGGGATGCCTGCAAATGTTCCAGCAGGGAGCCATCGCCGCAGCCGAGGTCGAGGACCCGGCTGCCCGGTTTGATCCAGTCGCTGATAATCGCGATGTCACTGCGCAGGCCCATTACACTCCCGCCTCGGCGGCGACCCGCCCCAGGTAGGCATGCAAGACCTCGAGGTAGCGCGGGATTGGCATCAGGAAGGCATCGTGGCCTTCATGTGCCTCGATCTCGGCGTACATCACGTCCTTGTTGTTATCCAGCAAGGCACGCACGATTTCGCGCGACCGCGCAGTCGAAAAGCGCCAGTCACTGGTAAATGACAGCACCAGGAATTTTGCCATGACATTGCCGAGCGCCCTGGCAAGATCGTTACCGTATTCCTTGGCGGGGTCGAAGTGGTCCAGGGTCTTGGTCATCAGCAGGTAGGTATTGGCATCGAACTGCCGGGCAAACTTGCTGCCCTGGTAACGCAGGTAGCTCTCCACCTGGAACTCGACGTCATAACCGGAGGTGGGTGAACCTTCCTGCAGATCACGGCCGAATTTTTCAGCCATGATGTCATCCGACAGGTAGGTGATGTGTCCGAGCATGCGCGCCAGCCTCAGCCCGTGTTCCGGTATGACATTATGTTCGTAGTAATTGCCGTCATGAAAGTCCGGGTCGGACTTGATGGCGGTGCGTGCCACTTCGTTAAAGGCGATGTTCTGTGCTGTAAGGCCCGGTGCGGCGGCGATAACAATGGCGTGCCGAATGCGTGCGGGAAAATCGATGGCCCACTGCATGGCCTGCATGCCGCCGAGACTGCCGCCGATGATTGCGGCCCACTGCTCGATACCCAGGTGGTCGGACAGGCGTGCCTGGCTGCGGACCCAGTCCTTGACCAGGATATCGGGAAAATCACGCCCCCAGGGTTTGCCGGTGGCGGGGTTGATGCTGGCTGGCCCGGTCGATCCGTGACAACCACCGAGGTTGTTCGAGCAAACAACGTAAAAGCGGTTGGTATCGATGGGTTTGCCCGGGCCCACACAGACTTCCCACCAGCCCGGCTTGCGCTCTTCCATGGAATGGTAGCCGGCCGCATGGTGATTGCTGGACAGCGCATGGCAGAGCAGGATGGCATTGGAGTGCCCGGCATTGAGTTCGCCGTAGGTCTCATAGGCCAGCGTGTAGTCACTGACAGGCGGCCCGCACTCCAGCGGCAACGGCTCTTCAAAGGTGACTGACTGCGGTGTGACCAGGCCAACACTGTCGGTCGGCAATGCCTCGGGCATGATGGTTATTCTTTAATTGATGGCTGTTGGATAATCAGCTGAGTCTAATGATTGCCCACAGACCACGCAACAAACAGGCTAGGCCAGCAGTGGTAGCAGCAGCATCTTCAGTACCTGCAGGCCGATGATGGCAAACAGGGGTGACAGATCAATCCCGGCGATTGGTGGCATCAGTCGCTGAATGGGCCGCAGTACCGGATTGGTCAGGCTGTAGAGCAGGGATGTGACCGGATTATAATTGCCGGGGTTTATCCAGCTGATGATCACCTGCACGATGATCGCCACCAGGTAGATGTTCAGCAACAGGGCCACGAGTTTGGCAAAGGTTGCGATCAGGATAGCGAGTGCGGGAAAGCCACTGCCGCGTAACAGCATAATCAGTGACAGTGCCAGGAACTGCAGTACTACCATCAGTGCGATCGATGCGGTGTCGTAATTGCCGGCACTGGGTATGACCTTGCGTAATGGCACCAGCAGGGGGTTGGTTATGCGTACCAGGAACTGGCTGACCGGGTTATAGAAGTCAGCGCGCACGGCGCCAAGCAGGAAACGCAGCATCACCGTCATAATGTACAGACTGAAGAGTGTGCTGATGAGGAATTCGAGCGGGTTGGTAAGGTAGTTGCTACCCATACGTCAGGTATTTTCCTCGCCGAATTCGGCAGCCAGTTCGCGCGAACGCTCAGCGGCGGCCTGCACCGCCCTGAGCACGATTTCTTCAAGGCCGGCCTGCTGGAAAGTCGCAATGGCCTGCTCCGTGGTGCCGCCGGGCGATGTCACCTGGTGGCGCAGGGTGGCAGCGTCTTCGCGGCTTTCCAGGGCCATCTTGGCGGCGCCGAAAGCTGTCTGCAGTGCCAGCAGCCGGGCGCTGTCGGCCGGCAGGCCAAGTTTGCTGCCGGCGGCCTGCAATGCTTCCATGAACAGGAAGAAATACGCAGGACCACTGCCGGACAGGGCGGTGACGGTATCCATCTGCGCCTCGTCATCCACCCATAGCGTCAGGCCCACCGCACGCAGTACCGATTCGGCCAGGCTGCGCTGGTCCTCGCTGGTCTGCGGGTTGGCATACAGGGCGGTCGCGCCGCTTTGTACCAGTGCCGGTGTATTTGGCATGCAACGCACGATGGCCGTGCCGGCGCCGAGCCAGTCAGCCAGCGTGGAGGCGCGAATACCGGCGGCGATGGAGATCACCAGTGCCTGTGAGCGATTGATCTCCGCTGCGATTTCCTTGATGACACCGTGCATGACCTGTGGTTTGACTGCCAGTATGACGGCATCGGCATTGTCGATGAGGGTGGAATTGTCCTGGCTGGTAATGACTGCGAAACGCTCGGCGAGGCGTGACGTCCTGGCGGAATCGGGGTCAGCCACCCGGATGCTGTCCGGGTCCCAGCCATCGGCGATCAGGCCGCCTATCAGACTCCCCGCCATGTTGCCGCCGCCAATAAAAGCTAGTGTTCTATCCATGTGATAATTGCGAGTTTAGTTAGCTTGTCAACGTTCATGGAATTGACCATACAGGATGCGAATACCGGCCGACAAGTCATTGCCATAACAAGCGGTTCTGGCCTTGCTTAGTGGCCATAAAACGGCATACTCCACCGGATGGGCGTCATTCCGGGGGGGTGGCAACACACATTTCACTGTAAGAATTCCGACACAGTTGTTTACGCCGGCCGGCGCGGGCAAGTGCCAGTCTCATGGCGCATTTTCAAGTATTCAGGGTCTTTGACGATACAGTTTGACCAGTAGAAATATCTAAGGGAGCAGGCATGGATATAGCTGAACTATTGACCTTTAGCGTTAAAAACGGTGCCTCGGACCTGCACTTGTCCGCGGGCATGCCGCCGATGATCCGGGTGGACGGTGACATGCGCAAAGTCAATGTCCCGGTGCTCGATCACAAGACCGTGCACGGGCTTGTCTACGACATCATGAATGACAAGCAGCGCAAGGACTTTGAAGAGTTCCTCGAGACTGACTTTTCCTTCGAGATCCCCGATCTGGCCCGTTTTCGTGTCAATGCCTTCAATCACAATCGCGGTGCCGGTGCGGTGTTCCGTACCATTCCGTCCGAAATCCTGAGCCTGGAAGACCTGGGTACACCGCCGATTTTCAAGAATATCTCCGATAACGCGCGCGGTCTGGTGCTGGTCACCGGGCCGACCGGTTCCGGCAAGTCCACCACGCTGGCCGCGATGATAGACTACCTTAACAACAAGTCTTATGCGCATATCCTGACTATCGAGGATCCGATTGAGTTTGTGCATGAGAGCAAGAAATGTCTTGTCAACCAGCGCGAGGTACACCGCGATACCCTCGGCTTCAATGAGGCACTGCGCTCGGCCCTGCGTGAGGATCCGGATATCATCCTGGTCGGTGAAATGCGCGACCTGGAGACGATTCGTCTTGCCCTGACGGCCGCAGAAACCGGTCACCTGGTATTCGGCACGCTGCATACCAGTTCGGCCGCCAAGACCATTGACCGTATTATTGATGTCTTCCCGGCGGCAGAAAAGACCATGGTGCGCTCCATGCTGTCGGAGTCACTGCGTGCTGTCATTGCCCAGACTTTGATGAAAAAGATCGGTGGCGGGCGAATCGCGGCATGGGAAATCATGATCGGTACCCCGGCGATCCGAAACCTGATCCGCGAGGACAAGGTTGCACAGATGTACTCGGCCATTCAGACCGGCCAGGCATCCGGCATGACTACCCTTGACCAGTATCTGCAGGACATACTGGTGCGCGGTCTGATCAGCAAGCAGGATGCGCGCAGACGGGCCGCCAACAAGGAAACCTTCCACTAATTCGAGCGGGAGAACGGTTATGGACGTAACTTCACTACTCAAGATGATGAGCGACAAAAAGGCCTCGGACCTTTTTATCACAGCCGGGCTGCCGCCCAGTATGAAGGTAGACGGGCGTATTGCGCCAATCTCCAGGGATGCGCTGACGCCGGAGCAGACCGAGGAAATAGTGCTGAGCATGATGAGCCCGGCACAGCGTGAGGAATTTGATGCCACCCGCGAATGCCAGTTTGCCGTCAGCGAGAACGGCGTTGGCCGCTTCCGTGCCAGTGCCTTCTACCAGCGCAATAACGCCGGTCTCGTGCTGCGCCGCATCGAGACCTATATCCCGACGATTGAAGAGCTCAATCTGCCACCGATTATCAAGAACCTGTCGACGACCAAGCGCGGCCTGATTATCTTCATCGGTGCCACCGGTACCGGTAAGTCGACCTCACTGGCCTCCATGATCGGCTACCGCAACCTGAACGGTTCCGGGCATATCGTCACGATCGAGGACCCGATCGAATTCGTGCACAACCATGAAAAGTGCATCATCACCCAGCGCGAGGTCGGTATCGATACCGAGTCCTACCAGGTGGCACTGAAGAACACGCTGCGACAGGCGCCGGACGTGATCCTGCTCGGCGAGGTTCGTGATCGCGAGACCATGGACTACGCAATTGCCTTTGCCGAGACCGGCCACCTGTGTCTGGCGACACTGCACGCCAACAATGCCAACCAGGCCATGGACCGTATTGTCAACTTTTTCCCGGAAGACCGTCGATCACAACTGTACATGGACCTGTCCATGAATCTGAAGGCATTTGTTGCACAGCAGCTGATTCCACGGGCGGATGGCAATGGCCGGCGTATCTGTGTCGAGATCCTGCTGGGTACGCCGCTGGTACGTGACGTGATTCGCAAGGGCGAGATCCACAAGCTGAAGGACCTGATGAAGCAGTCCGGTGAGCAGGGCATGATCACGTTCGATCAGGCGCTGTTCAGGCTTTACAAGGAAGGCGAGATCACCTACGACGACGCCATCCATTATGCCGATTCGGCCAACGAGGTGCGCCTGATGATCAAGCTGGATTCCGGCGATGTTGATCAGTACGCCGCTGCGATGGACAACATCGAGCTGGTCGAGGAAGACTGACGACAACTGTATATGCCAGGGATTGTTGTTATTCTGGATACGCTCGGGCAAGTTCTACCAGGCAACCTGCGCGGCATCAAATACCGGACCATCGACACAGACCCGTTTCATCGCCGGGCCGTCCGCTGTGTTAATGCGGACAGTACAACCGGCGCAGCCACCGACGGCGCAGGCCATGAACTCTTCCAGCGATACCTGGCAGGGCAACCGGTAGTCGGCCGCCAGTTTTGCGGTGGCGGCGAGCATCGGCTGCGGACCGCAGGCATACAATGAGACCTCGCTGCGCTGCGCGGCATCGAGTGCATCCAGCCAGTGACGGGCAAGATCGGTGATATAGCCGTCGAAGCAGCCCGGGTAGCCCTGCAGGCTCGCCAGCCGCGAGGCAATACCCCAGTCATCCATCAATGGCATGGCGGCAATCACGTCAGTCGGCACCCCCGGCGCCATGATGGCCGATGGCCGGGCAGCAAACGGGAAGGGCACTTCCGAACCCATCAGGACCAGTGGTTTCCAGTGTGCATCCTGGCGCAAGTGGTCGGCAAGAAATACCATAGGCGGTATGCCAACACCGCCACCGAGCAACAGCGTGCGCGGCCGGTCGCGGTCCGGTGTGAACGGCATACCGATGGGCCCGATCAGGCTAAGTATCTCACCCGGTTTGCGCTCGCTGAGTGCATGCGTACCGATGCCGACATCCTTGTAGAGAAAATCGACCGTGCCGCCGGCTGCATCGGCACGCATGATGGACAGCGGCCGGCGCATGGGCAGGGCAGTTGAGCACTGGATATGTGCAAAGCTGCCCGGCATTGCATGTGCGGCACACTCGGGTGCCTGCACTCTTAGAATGTATTGATCGCCCGGGAAACCTGCCTGTTCGAGGATGACGGCATCCTCGACGAACAGCGTGTCACGCTGTGACTTGCCGGCTATTGCCGGCATGCGTTGGCGTCCAGTGCGTGCACGATATTACCCGCCAGCAGGGTATGGGTGGCACGGCCCTTCATTTCCCAGTCCAGGAACGGTGTGTTGAGGCCGTTGCTGCGCATGCTGCCGGTATCGAGTTGCCAGGCCAGTTCCGGATTGAAGATACAGATATCGGCGCTGGCACCGCATGCAAGCGTTCCATATGGCAGGCCCAGCAGACTGGCCGGGCCGCTGCTCAGTTGTTGCACCAGTCCGGCAAGATCGATGACGCCCTCTTCGACCAGCCGCAGTCCCAGCGGTAACAGGGTGTCCAGTCCGGAGATGCCTGGCTCGGTTGCCGGGAACGGTCCCTGCTTGGCGTCCGGTTCATGTGGCTGATGATCGGAGCAGATGGCATCCAGTGTGCCGCGTTGCAGTGCCTCACGCAGGTATTGCCGGTCTTCGGTGGTACGCAACGGCGGTATGACGTGGCAGTTGCTGTCAAAATCACTGATATCGATTTCCGTCAGATACAGGTATGGCATGGCGACGTCAGCGCTGACGGGCAGGCCATCGTAACGGGCGCGTGCCACCATCTTCACCGCGCGGGCGGTGGTTAACCGACAGAAATGCGCGCGTACCCCGGTTTGTTCGACCAGCGCCAGGTCGCGGGCGACGGCTGCCGTTTCCGCGGCCTCGGGAATGCCGGGCAGGCCCAGTCGCGTGGCGACCTTGCCTTCATGGGCGCAGCCACCGCCAGCCAGATGATGGTCATTGGCGAAGAGAAATACTGTCAGGCCAAAGGTCGCTGCATATTCCAGTGCACGTCGTTGCACCAGCGTGTTGGCCAGCGGTTGCAGACCATTGCTGACGCCGACACAGCCGGCCTGTTGCAGCGAGGCCATTTCACTGAGTTGCTCACCACCCAGTCCGCGTGTCAGTGCGCCGAGTGTCACCACGCGTGTCTTGCCGGTGGCTTCTGCGCGCAACCTGATCAGTTCGATATCGGCGGGTGTTTCCACTACCGGCAAGGTGTCCGGCGGGCAGCACAGGGTTGTGATGCCGCCGCTGGCAGCAGCAGTGGATTCGGAGGCAATGGTTGCCTTGTGTTCCTGGCCGGGTTCACGCAACCGGGCGCAGATATCGACCAGCCCCGGAACAACCACGCAGTTGCCTGCATCGATGGTGATATCTGCGGTAAAACCGTCGGGGGCATTGCCAAGTGCAGCGATCCGGCCTGCGGCAACGAAGACATCGCGTTTGTCATCAACTGCGTTTGCGGGATCAATGACACGGCCACCCTTGATGTGGATCCGGTTGCTGGCTGCGGTTACGGGCATGTCAGGTCTCGGCCGCCCCGGTCCTGTTGCGCATGGCCATTGACATCACGGCCATGCGTACGGCGATACCGTGGGTGACCTGTTCGAGGATGACCGAACGTGGGCCGTCGGCGACCTCGGAATCCATTTCCACGCCACGGTTGACTGGCCCCGGGTGCATGATGGTGACGTCCGGTTTGGCGACTGCGAGTTTTTCCTCGGTGACACCAAACAGTTCATAGTATTCATGCTCGCTTGGTAACAGTGCGCCCTGCATGCGTTCACGCTGCAGTCGCAACATGATGACCACATCGGCATCGGCAATACCGGCGCGCAGGTCATGATAGATCTGTATACCAAGTGTTTCGGCAGCGGCGGGTATCAGGGTCCTGGGTGCTACCACACGGACTTCGCCGGTATTGAGCAGGTTGAGGGCGTGAATCTGTGAACGTGCGACCCGTGAGTGCATGATGTCACCGACGATGGCGACCCGCAGGCGGCCGAAATCCGGGCCCTTGATGCGGCGGATGGTAAACATGTCGAGCATGGCCTGTGTCGGGTGGGCATGACGGCCATCACCGGCATTGATGATGCTGATATGTGGCGCGACGTTATTGGCCATGAAGTGGGCTGCGCCGCTGTCGGCATGCCGGACCACGAACATGTCGACGTGCATGGCCTCCAGGTTGCGCAGCGTGTCCAGCAGGGTCTCGCCCTTGATCGTGCTCGACTGGGTGATGTTGATGTTCAGTACATCAGCGGACAGGCGCTTGGCCGCCAGTTCGAAGGTGGTGCGGGTCCGGGTACTGGCCTCGAAGAACAGGTTAACAATGGTCTTGCCACGCAACAGCGGCACCTTTTTTACGGACTGTTCGGTGACACCGGTAAATGACTCGGCGGTATCCAGGATATCGGTGAGTAACTGGTAATTGAGGCCCTGGATGGACAGGAAATGGCGCAGCCGGCCCTGCTTGTCGAGTTGCAGGCTGCCGTGTTTCATCAGATTTGCTTGATCTCGAGCTGCAGCGGGTCCGGCCCGGACAGCTTGATATGCTGGTCAGGGTCGAGCTGGACGTGCCGGCCAACTACGTTGGCCTGGATCGGCAATTCGCGGCCGTCACGCTCCACCAGTGTCGCCAGCATGATCGATGCCGGCCGGCCATAATCGAACAGTTCGTTCATGGCGGCGCGGATGGTGCGGCCGGTATGCAGCACGTCGTCGACCAGGATGATATGGCGGTTGTCGATACCGAAGGGCAGTTGCGAGGGTTTTACTACCGGGTTCATGCCAATACGGGTGAAATCATCGCGGTAGAAGGCAATATCAAGGCTGCCAAGCGGGTCCATGATGCCGAGTTTACGGTGCAGTTCCCCGGCCACCCAGACACCGCCGGTATGGATACCGACCATGGCCGGGTTATCGCAGCCATTATCGGCGACGAGCGTAGCCAGTTCACTGCTCATGGCCTCGATCAATCCGTTGACGCTGTCAATGTCGTTCATGAATGGGTATCCAGCCAGTCCTGCAGGATGATGCGCGCGGCGGCGGCATCGATGCCGGCATTGTCAGTGTCAGCGAGGTCAGCAGCGGCCCGCGAACTCAGACGTTCGTCCATGCCGTACACCGGCAGCCGGTAGCGGCCCTCGAGCTGCCGGATAAAACGCCGGGCAGCCCCGGTCATGGCGGAATCACTGCCATCGGCATGCAGGGGCAGGCCGACCACCAGTGCCGCTGGTTGCCAGGTTCTGATCAGTGTTGAGATAGCGTTCCAGTCCGGCTGGTCATTGCGTGACTGCAGGGTTTCCAGGGCGGATGCCGTACCGGTGATGGTCTGTCCGGTAGCGACGCCGATGCGCTGCCGGCCGAAATCAAAGCCCAGCAGCGTCTGCAAGACTGGCATCTGGTGGTCTGGCCGGCGGTGCATGTCGGTCTGCGGTTGCGTCATGCATGCCCCGTATCACCGGAGAGCAGGTTGAGATCGACGCCAAGCAGAGCCGCGGCAGCTTGCCAGCGTTGTTCGTAAGGGGTGTTGAAGACAATGCTGGTATTTGCCGGGCCGCTCAGCCAGGCATTGGAGGCAAGTTCTTCCTCGAGCTGGCCTGCGCCCCAGCCGGCATAGCCGAGTGTGATAAACGTTTTTTCCGGACCCTCACCCCTGGCGATGGCATCCAGGATGTCGCGTGACGAGGTGATTCCGGTCTGGTCGCTGACCCGCAGGGTGGCTTCCCAGTCCCCCATGGGTTCGTGCAGGACAAAGCCATGGTCATTCTGTACCGGACCGCCCATAAACACGGGCATGCTGGCAATATCGGTATGGCTGGTCTCGATGTTCATGTGCTCGAGGATGTCGCTGAGGTGCAGTTCCATTGGCCGGTTTATCACCAGCCCAAGGGCGCCATTCTCATTATGCTCGCAAATAAAGGTGGCGGTGTGATGGAAGTTGGGGTCAGACAACGCGGGCATCGCAATAAGAAAATGATTGCTGAGTGATTCGACCAGACCCATAAGCATAGTATCGGGCACAGAGGGTGCCTCCTTCAAGTATTCCGGATGGATACTTGACCGGCATACTGCATCAGATCAGCGACTTTGCATGCGGTTGTTGGTGGAAAACTCCCAGGTCCGGGTGATGTGCAGGACATCGGCCTCCTTGCTGATAGCGGGCGGGAAGGGGGCAAAAGGCGCAGCCTGATTAACGATGCGAATGGCGGCCTCGTCGATCAGTATTTCGCCGGAGGGTCGCAGTACGCTGATATTACGTACCGTGCCGTCCGGATTCAGCGCCACGTCAAGCAGCAGCTTGCCTGAGATACTCTGGCGGCGTGCGGCATCCGGGTAGTTCAGGTTGCCGACACGCTCGACCTTGCGCACCCATTCTGACATGTAGTTGGCGTACTTGAATTCACGGGTGCGCGCCGATACGAAAACCTGTCTCGGACGATGCGCATAGGCCTGCATGGACTCGTTGAGCTGTTCACTCAGGTGGACCATCTCCATGCTGCGCTTGATCAGTTCGCTGGCCGTGGGTTCCTTCTTGTCGGTATCTGGCAGGGTTTTGTCTTCCTGCACCACTTTGCGCGGCGCCTGTGTTGTGGTGATCACCCGGGTTGGTGTCGGTGCCGGTTGCTGTGGCTGTACGGCCGGGGCCGATTCCGGCAGCGCCTGCTGTGGCCTGACCTTCTCGGTGACATTGCCGCCACCGTCCTGGCTGGTCTGGGCCAGGTATTCTGCTTCTTCCGGTGGCTGTGTTTCGCGGGTGGCGACGGTGATCTCCAGCGTCGGCAGGTCATGCAGCGGTCGCTCGGGGTCCTCGGTACCAAAGGTGATGCCAAGGATGATCATGGCGTGCAGGACAACCGCGAAGAACAGCGTCAGCCCAAGCCGGTCCGTACTGGTGACGGGGCTAATATCGGGTAAATCGAGATCCAGTTCCTGCATCTAGTTCCTGCATGCTGTGCGTTCAGTAACAACGGCACTGGCGATTATACCGCTGACGATGCCAAACAGCAGCGCCGCGGTCAGCAAAACCGGAAACAGTTGCCACAGTGCCGGGTGCGGGATAAACAGCAGCCAGGCAAGGCTGAACTGGCCGGTCATATGGCTGAGTGCGGCAAGAATGCTGAAGCCGACCGGGCCAAAGCCGCGCCCGGGCAATCTTATGGCAAACCACAGTATGCCGATGCTGCACAGGGCACCACCAAGGCTTAGCAGGAAGGTCGGTGTCAGGAAGGTTCCCAGCAACAGGCTGCCACACAGTACCCGCATGAGACTTACCCAGGCGGCAGTATTCCAGCCGAACTGCAGTAGCACGATGATGGTAATGACGTTAGCCAATCCCGGTTTGAGTCCCGGCAGTGGGGCCGGGATGGCACTTTCCATGATATGAATGGTGATGGCCAGTGCTGTCAGCCAGGCGATTCGATGGTCTTCTGCTGTTGTCTGGATCTGCATGCACAGTAATGGTAAAGGTTTGCCATGAAAGGTACGGGGATGACCACCCTATATTTGACCTGTATTTGTAAAAGTACAAGTTTTGAATCGATAAAAAAGGACAAATCATGTATTTCTCCCCGTGGCCTGACCGGATCTCCGGCAGGCAACCCGTCCGGTCTTTCCCGTTCAAGCGTTAAAGTGCCTCCATAGGCGGCCGATATGCCCACTGGATGAAAACGGTCAGGAGTCTGTTTTGCAGTCAAGGCATCCTGTGTCGATGGCCGGTTGGAGTGGCTGGCCACAGTATAGGGGCTTGCATATGCTCGCGTTCAGTAAACACTACCTGTCTGCCGCGGGAATAACGCTCGGGTTCTCGTTGTTGCTGGCGCCGCTTGCCGGTGTGTTGGCAGCAGACGATTATCTCAGCGTGCTGGAAGCAGAGGCAGCCGATACGGGCAGTACACACAGCCAGACTGCCGCCAGTACGACGAATAATCACAAGTCCGTGTCAGGGAAGGCTGTCCGGTTACAGAAGATCATTACGCCGGGCCTCGATTTCGACCAGTTCGAAGCGGAATTGCACAGCCGTTATTCCGGTACGCACTTGTTATATATGAAGCTTTCAGCAGCCAGGCGCAAGGCCGCATGGAAGCATTACCAGCAAGACAATGCACTGTCTGCGGTACGTGAAAGCATTGTCTCCCTGATGTCATCCAGTTAGCCCGTTTAACTCTGCCAGGAGGTTCTTCCCATGAAGCAAGTTATTACCAGAATATCTGCTGTTGCCCTGTTGTCTGCTGCAGCATTCTTCAATACCAGCGCGGTGGCACTGGATGTCAATCTGACTGATTACCTGGCCTATGTTAAAGTAGATCACCAGGGTGAATCTGTCCGCGTGCAGCGTGTCCAGAACCAGGACAATGTTCTGACCGGTGGCTTTGCCAAGACATCACGCAAGTGTCCGCCTTTCTGTATTCAGCCGATGCAGGTAGCGCCGGGTGTCACAACAGTTGGTGAAGCCGAAATTTTCCGGTTCATGGACCGCGAAATAGCCAGCGGCAATGGCATGATGATCGATGCGCGTACACCTTCATGGCACCAGAAAGGTACGATTCCGGGTTCCGTGAATATTCCGTTTACGGTGTTCGAGAAGGAAGTGGATGATCCCGAACTGGTCAAGGCACTGGAATCCATGGGTGGCAATCAACGCAACGACGTCAGTGGCACGACTCGCAGCATTGAATCGGTGTTTGCAGCCATGGATCTGTTTGGCGCCAACATGAAGACCGACGAGTGGGACTTCTCCGACGCCAGGGAAGTGGTTTTCTGGTGTAACGGCCCCTGGTGCGGCCAGTCACCGCGGGCGATCAAGGCACTGTTGGCGCACGGCTACCCTGCTGAAAAGATTCATTACTACCGCGGCGGTATGCAAATGTGGAAGATCCTTGGTCTGACCATCGTCGTGCCGGAGCAAGAGGAAAAAAGTGTTGCCATGAAGTAGGCGGTAACCGGGACACACTGAAAAAGGGCGGTTTTTACCGCCCTTTTTTTGCATAAATACTCTGGATGCGGGCTTGCCACCGGTAAGAAGTGCGGGTTAGAAATTGATTGCATCAAAGCGTGGATGTGTGCCGAGTAACTGGATACTGATGCGATTAGGCAGGCAGGCGGCCAGCTCCCCGGCCTGTTGCAACCAGCCGGTATGGATGCAGACCTTGCCGTTGCAGGGTGAGCGAATAAAGCGTGCCTTGCCGTTGCTGATTTCAATGATGCTGTTA
>JBDLJX010000038.1:0-25299 GCA_039714155.1 Pseudomonadota bacterium
GGAAAACCAGCGCGGCAAGCACTTCGACCCCCAATGCTTCGACGCCTTCAAGGTGCAGATCGATTCAGTGATGAAAATCCAGAATATGTTGCCGGATCTACCGGTGGCGAATAACCAGTAAACGTTACACGCCGGGTATCCGGTATCCTCTGCAGGTAAAGCTGACCGTAGTTCAGGGTACCAAAAAGCAGTCAGTCGCAACCTGCATATCCTTCCCCGCCAAATCGAAAGAACCGGCGACTCTCATGCAGCCGGATACCGTCATTCGCGTACTGAAAATACCGCTACTGTGGTAGCATCCTGTCTTGGCGACACCCTGATGGAAGAAGAAAAATGCTGCGCATCAAGATGTAATATTTTAAGACTCCTGATGAATACAACCACAGCACAGATAGAGCAGCAGCTTGCCGATGCCGGAATCTTCGGTCCCGGCAGCGAGGAGCTCGCACTCTACGAAAGCCGGTTAACTCGCTATTTCGAAAGAGAGTACCAGCGCTTGGAAGAGGCCCCTGTTTCACTTGACACCTTAGATATATCTACCTACGAAGGGCCAATGTCGGAATCCACAGATGATCTAATGGATCTTCATTATGATGAGAATCCTAAATTCTTCTCTTCTTTTCTTGATGAGAAATACAAAGCCTACACAATGGCATATTACGGAGAAAGTCCAAAACAAATTAAGGCATCTACTCTGAATATCGAAGATGCCCAGAGAGATAAGTTCAAACTAATTTCCGAACGAGCACAAATAAATGGTAATGAGCATATTCTAAACATTGGATGCGGATTTGCACCCTTAGAAACGTACCTGTTAAACGAGTACCCCAATATTAAAATTACTGGAATTACTCCAAGTACAGTCCAAGCATCTTATATAAGAAAAAGAATGGCAATACCAAATGACCCATTAGGAAATGGGAATTTCAAATTAATTGAAGGAGCATTTGGCGAAATATCACACAAAGACATTGGTCCGGAAAAATTTGATTTGGTGATAACAATTGGTCTCTTCGAACATGTAGTTAATATGCATTATGTCTTAGAACGTATCTCAGATCTGTTATCTCCAGGCGGGAGGTCATTTCACCATTTCATTACATCAAAAATTCCAGTACCCCAATTTCTTGACCCACATAAAACACGCATTGGGCTTTATTTCCCGGGGGGTCGTGCATGGCCACAGAGTGAACTGACGCGTCATACAGAGAATTTGGATCTTGTTAATTATTGGTTTGTGAACGGCCTGAACTACTGGCGCACTCTGGATGCATGGCATCACCGCTTCTGGGACAACATTCCGGGGTTGTATGGCTCGGTATTCGATGCCGATGCCATCGCCCACTGGAACAACTACTTCTCACTTTGCAAGGCAGTCTTTGCCCCACAGGACGGTAATTTCTACGGGAACAGCCACTACCTGTTCAGACTGCGCGGCTGATTACCGGTCAACTGTCACAGGCCTTGAGCGCAATCACAGCATTCAGCCCCCCGAAAGCAAAGGCGTTGGACAAGGCGGCATCAATCCTATGCTCCCGTGCCGTACCAGGGACATAATCCAGGTCACATCCTTCTCCCGGCCCGCTGAAATTGGCGGTTGGCGGCACCATGCCGTTGCTAATCGCAAGCGCCGTGGCAACGAGTTCCAGGGCGCTGGCCGCACCCAGCACGTGCCCGTGCATGGACTTGGTGGATGACACCATGAGTGACTGTGCATGCGGGCCAAAAACACGGTGTACAGCCTGCGTCTCGGCCACATCGTTGGTAACCGTCCCGGTGCCATGTGCATTGATATACTGCACTGCAGCCGCATCTAGGCCTGCGTCCTCCAGGGCACGGGTCATTGCCATTGAAATACCGTCGACATCCGGCCGGGTAATGTGCCCGGCATCGGAGGACATGCCGCAGCCTGCCAGCTCGGCATAGGTACGGGCGCCGCGCTGCCTGGCATGTTCACCGGATTCCAGCACCAGCATGGCCGCCCCTTCGCCCAGCACCATGCCCGATCGGTCTATCGAAAACGGCCGGCAGGTATCATTGGAGACCACACGGAGCGCTTCCCAGGCTTTCAGCAACCCGTAAGTAAACGGAGCGTCCGTACCACCAACCAGCGCCACATCCACCAGTCCCGACTGGATCATCATTCGGCCCTGGATGACGGCATGGGCACTGGAGGCGCAGGCACTGGCAATTGAAAATACCGGGCCCTTGATCCCCAAGTGCTGACTGACCATGCTAGCCGCTGCACTGGGCATGCCCTTGGGAATAGTCAGCGGGTATACTCGTGAACGACCCTGCTTGTAGAGTTGCAGGTAAGTTTCTTCATCGGTCTGCTTGCCCCCGCAACCGGTACCGATAATTGCAGCGGCTTCGCTAACAATCGCGGCATTATCTTCCAGACCGGCATCGGCCAATGCCTCCCTGGCCGATATAACGGCAAATTGCGAGAAACGGTCCAGCAGTGGAAGTTCGTTCACATTGAAATACCGGTCGGCCTGAAACTCATCCAGTGGGACACCGACCCTGATCTTTACCCCGGGATCAACACCTGTCAGGGGCCTGATAGCTGACTGTCCTGCCATCAATGCAGCCCAGTAATCGGGAACTGTGGAGCCCAGCCCGCAGATACTGCCAAGCCCCGTGATAAAGACCTCCCCCATCACCCGGAAACTTTATTATTCACCAGCTGTTCGAGCTGGACCACGATATCGTTAACCACGTTGAGTGAATCGAAGACATTATTCGGCACCTCAACATCAAGCTGATCTTCCAGTTCATACAGGATCGTAATAGCCCCTAGGGAATCGATGCCTAATTCATCCAGCCGCATGTCAGGTGAAATCTGGCCTGCATCACACCGAAGGTGATTAGATATTTCTTTAATAACAGTATCTTGGATCATTATTGCATACTCACGCATGGGGCTTATTGGCTAAAGAATTATAACAATCCTGCCGTTATCGATCCTATCCGCAGACAAACTAATTCGACAATTTCAGGATTAATGACAGCAATGTCAACACCTCACCACAACAAGAATACCACCGATTCTACAAGTATGCTTAAGAGTGCTATTTGCTCTTTGAAACATATAGATTCACCAGAACAAGAACAAGCAGCCCTGCGGATTGCTATACCATTAGCTGTACTAACCTATCTAATATTAAACAAACCAGAGTCAGCTGATGGGCTCAGAATATGGTCTTTAGGTATCAATTTTGTAATCGCATTTCTATGCTTTGCGGCAATTGTGTATGCGTCTACATTTATATGGAGAAAACCATCAAGGGCTAGGCGCGTTGTTGGCATTATTGGTGATATTTGCGGACAGAGTTATGCTCTATACATCACAGGCCCTATAGGAGCACCATGGTATGGATTATACTTATGGATAATACTTGGAAATGGGTTCAGGTATGGTGAAAAATACCTTTACCTCTCAACAGCATTAGCACTTACAGGTTTTACAATCGTATCTGTATCTAATACATACTGGATTAATAACGGAGGACTCGCAATTGGTCTTGCGTTCACATTGGTTCTTATTCCTGCATATTCAGCATTGTTGATCAGACGGTTAAATGATGCCTTGCATCGCGCCGATGCAGCCAGCCGCGCCAAGAGCGACTTCCTGTCTTGCATGTCACACGAGATAAGAACCCCGCTGAACGGCATTCTCGGGATGGCCGACCTGCTGCGGCTGCGTCCTCTGGCTGCGGACGACAAGGAGTGTGTTGACACCATCCATGCATCCGGGCAGGCCCTGGCGCGCCAGATCAACGACATCCTGGATTTGTCAAAAATCGAGGCCGGCGAACTCTCGATGGAAAACATTGACTTCGATCTCTATGCCCTGGTCAATACGACATTACGCATCTTCCGGCCACAGGTTGCTGCCAAACAACTGCAGCTACAGGAAAACCTCGACCCCAAGACACCCTATTTACTGCACGGTGACCCCCACAAGCTTCGCCAGGTCATAATCAACCTCGTAGGCAATGCGCTCAAGTTTACCGAACAGGGATTTATCAGTGTCCGCATCTACCCGCGTAAATTCACCGACGACAAGGTT
Organism: Pseudomonadota bacterium; assembly: GCA_039714155.1. Classification (GTDB taxonomy): domain Bacteria; phylum Pseudomonadota; class Gammaproteobacteria; order UBA9214; family UBA9214; genus SZUA-186. The sequence continues at coordinate 4,073 of JBDLJX010000038.1, forward strand.
TTGTTAAGATTTGAGGTCGCTGATACCGGCATCGGTATCCCGCTGGAACGCCAGGCTGCCATCTTTGAACCGTTCACGCAGGCTGACAACAGTGTCTCCCGAAGCTATGGTGGAACGGGACTGGGTACAACTATCTGCAAAAATATTGTCGAATTAATGGGCGGAGAAATCGGCATCCAGAGCAACCCCGGTGTAGGAACCACCTTCTGGTTCGATATCCCTTTCTCTACCGAAGACCGTAAGGCAAGCGATACCAACCTGTCTTGGGCAGGTGATTGCAAGGTACTGTACATAGAATCCGGAACAGGCAATGGCATCAGCAGGGAACTGGGCGCATGGGGTATTGACTATGACTCGGCATCAACGATTGAATACGCCATCAAACTGCTTGAATGCCGTCCCCCATCAGAACCTTATGATGCTATCGTTATAGAGCATGCACACTACAATAATGAGCTAATTTCACTACTGACAGACATCGAGGAAAGTGAGCAACTGAAACATACCTCTGTAATTCTGCTCAATGACCATGCATTTATATCTGAAGAAGACATATGTAAACATGATCGTCTGTATGTCCTGAGTCCGGAGTCCGATAAAAATATCCTGTTGAATACACTGCATGCGAGCTACTCCCGGCACAGCACGGAAGAGGATATTGTGCATATCGCACATCACCAGGTCAGAGCACAAACCAGTCCCCGGACCCTTGAGATCCTGATTGCAGATGACAATGCAACCAATCGGATTGTATTGCAGCGCATGCTCGAAAAGCTTGGGCATCAGTGCGAAGTTGTCGATGGCGGTACGGCTGCCCTCGAGCAACTGGAAGAAAATCATTACGATGCTGTAATCATAGACAAGAACATGCCCGATTTGGGTGGCGTTGAAACCTACCAGGCCTACAGTCTCGCGCATGGCGGCAATCCACTGGTGGAATTTATCGTACTGACCGCCGATGCCACCGAAGAGTCACGTGAAGCCTGCTGGTCAGCAGGGATTGAACTGTTCATGACCAAGCCGGTATCCCTGATCAAGCTGCAGGAAACGCTTGCCGCGATCAAGGCAACCGGGCAGGCGATAAAACGGGAATCCGCAGCAATCAAGGAACCTGCAACCCCGCTGAATGAGCAGGATTCCGATGAACTCCCTGTGATAAATGAGACGGAATTTGAAGGCCTGGTCAGCCTTGCCGGGGGTAACCAGACTTTCATTACGGATCTGATCAGAAATTTCGAGACGGATACCGACAATGACATCCGCGGTCTCGAGGCAGCTGTCGCCAATCATGATTTGTCACAGTTCAGAGACTTTGCCCACGCGATGAAGGGTTGCGCATTATACTTGGGGCTCTCAAAACTGGCCCAGCTCAGCCTGGAAGCCCAGCAGACAGAAGAAGATGCGTTCAGACGCACCGGCATTGCCCGTGTCCGGGCACTGCAACAGGCTGCTGACGATGCCATCAGCGCACTGCATGAAAGAGAAAGCTGGCTCCAGGTTATTGGTTGAGGAGCCAATGATGATCAGCTGGAAGCGGGCCTGAACTCGTCACCCGTGTCTTGTTATCACCACTTGCGTAGCGCTTGATCTGTGCACGTGCAAAATAGGCCATGAGACGACGGTTCTTCCCGGAAAGCTGCAGGGCGGCATCAACCCACAGTTCCACCACGTCCAGTAATTCTTCATAACTGATCGGCAACGCCCGATCCACGGCTGCCTGGAAACCGTGCAGCCCGGGTGCCGCATTCGTATGGCGTTTTATATAGCCGGCTACGGCTGCCTTGCCCCCTCCATCCGGTGCGAGCACATCGACTACCCCAAGTTCATACAGTTCGGTGGCCGTGTAAACCCGGTTATCCATCATCAGACGTCTTGCCATCCCGGGGGTAATCTTGCGGATCAGCAATGACAAGGCACCCATCCCTGGGAACATCCCGAAGGTGATTTCCGGGAAACCGAACCGCGCCTTGCGCTCAGCTACCAGTACGTTCGCAGACAGCGCGGCTTCAAAGCCGCCCCCCAGTGCTTCGCTCTCAACGAGGGCTATCGTCGTGAATGGAATATCATAGTGAGTAATAGAAGCATACTGGATATCTACACAAGTCCTTGCATAACGCAATAACGCTTCGCGGTCTTTTGTTTCAATGAGGGTGATAAAATATTCCAGGTCACCGCCCAGGCTAAACACCTGTTTGTCTGCAGAAGTTATTACCTGGAACAGGAGCCGGTCCGAACGGTCTTCCCGGTATTCGGCCTTTGCGGTCTCGCTGATGGAACGCTGCGCCGTCCAGATATCATCGAGCAGCTCAGTGGTGAAGCAAGGACGTTCTTTATAGATAAATTCAACCCACACCGCCCTGGATGCGTGATCATGCGTCACATTGATATGGCGCAATCGCCGCTGCAGCAGGTCATCATAGCTTTTCAACATTCAGCGCTCCTCACGTACTCTGGAACCTAACGTTAGACATGCTACAGACGTCCCTGAAATAGCACACTTATTGTGTTGTTTTTTATACACGTTTATGTCTTGTTTATCAAGCAGTTATATTTTTGTCGCACCAAAACACATAATATTGTGGGTAATTGAACTCACAGGGTATATATCTGGTGTTCATACCCTTTACAGTACTTTCAGTCGCGAATTGCCACGCACACCGGTACTGCTGGCAGGACGCAAACTATTCACTATATCGTCGCTTGTTCGGTGTTTTCCACTTTCACAAACACCAGTATCAGGGCGCCCACCAGGAACAGCACCAGCAGCGACAAAATACCTGCACGCGGATTACCCGTGAGTGCAGCCATCCCTCCCATCAATAGCGGCCCGATGATGGCGGCAAATTTACCCATCATGTTGTAAAAACCAAAATATTCCGCAGTCCGGTCCGGCGGTATCATGCGTGCATACATGGAACGGCTCAGCGCCTGTATACCCCCCTGCGCAAGACCGATGGCGAATGCCAGAAAATAAAATTCCCAAACTTCCTCCATCAGTGCGCCATGTACGGTCACTACAATGTAGATACCAAGCGCCAGGAATATTCCGGTCTTCGCTCCATAACGTTTCCCCAGGTAACCAAATGCAAGCGCAGCCGGGAAGGCGGTGAACTGGGTGATCAGCAGCGCAAAGATCAGGTTCTGCTGTTCAAAACCAAGTGACAAGCCGTAGTCAACCGCCATGCGTACAATCGTGTCGACGCCATCAATATAAAGCCAGTATGCCAGCAGAAACATCCAGACATGCCGTAATTTTCTGATGTCGTGAAACGTCGCTGCGATCCGCCGGAAGCCGGCAAGCAGCACGCCGGCCGATGCCTCGCGCGGCTGCTCACCGGGTTCCCTGACAAGAAATATCAATGGCAGCGAAAAAACCAGCCACCAACCGGCAACGAGAACGAACGACAGCCTGACCACATCGGTTGCACTCACCATGCCTATCCAGCCGGGATTCCGGGTGAGCAGTACACTGACCGCCAGCAACAGGCCACCACCAAGATAGCCGAGCGAGAATCCAAGTGCGGATGTCTTGTCTATGTCTTCTGCTTTGCCCACAAAAGGCAGCAGGGAATCATAAAAAATGTTACTGCCGGAGAAGCCGATCAGGGCCAGCGCATAAAAACAGGAGGCCATCACCCAGTTGCCGGCACTGACCAGGTACAGGGCACCGGTCATGTACATGCCCAGCGTCGCAAACAGGATCAGCATACCCTTGCGTCGCCCGAGGTGATCAGCAACGGCGCCCAGGATCGGCGCCAGCAGGACAATGACCAGGCTCGCCAGTGAATTCACCACACCCAGCCGGAAGGTACTGTCTGTCACGGCAACACCGGCATTCCAGTACTGCTTGAAGAACACGGGGAAAAAACCGGCAATAATAATGGTCGCAAAGGCCGAGTTGGCCCAGTCGTACATCGCCCAGCCGAACTTCTGCCGTGTCAGCCTCATCACCCCTGTCCCGGTGTGGATATCGCAATCATCGTTATAATGCCTGTAGCCGGGCTATAGCCCTGGACTGCCATCAACATTCAATACAACATGGGCAATGGTTACAGAAGCACGGGCATTTTGGAATACAAAGTCACTCACAGAGATGACCCGGGAGGAATGGGAGTCACTATGTGATGGCTGTGGCCGTTGCTGCCTGCACAAGCTCGAGGATATCGATACCGGCCTGCTTTACTACACCAGCGTTGCCTGCCGCCTGCTGGACAATAGCCGATGCCGCTGCATGGACTACAACAATCGCCAGGTGATGGTACACGATTGCCTGGTGCTGGCCGCTGACGATCCGGGCCAGTTCAACTGGTTACCGGCAAGCTGCGCCTACCGGCGACTGGCACACGGTCAATCGCTGGAATGGTGGCATCCACTGGTATCGGGCAACCCGGAAACGGTCCACGAGGCCGGCATATCGGTGCGCGGTAAAACCGTCAGTGAGGAGACGATTCCAAAGGCACAGCTGGAAGACCACATCATCAGCTGGATTGAGTACTAGTGCTCTATCAATGTGATAATTACGGATAGAATAGCCACGAAATCCACGAAAGGACACGGAAAAATGTCTTTAAGGCTTTTATCCTTCCGTGTTTTTCCGTGGATTCCGTGGCAATAATATCTGTCTTTTCCAGGTTGGAAGAGTATTAGCAGCCCGCCAGGTATCAGCTGGTATATTGCTAGTGCTCACGCGTGGCCTGGAATTTCACATCCGGCCATTTCTCGATTGCCAGGTCCAGGTTAACGCGCGTCGGCGCGATATAAACCAGTGACCCGCCCTGGTCCTCGGCCAGGTTATCAAAGGCCTTTTCACGCAACCGCTGCTCGGTTTTGTCATCCTCACACTTGATCCAGCGCGCTGTCGCCACCGCGATATTCTCGAACCGGCAGTCGACACCGTATTCATTCTTCAGTCGATGCTCGACCACATCAAACTGCAGAATACCGACAGCACCGAGAATCAGGTCATTGTTCCTGAACGGCCGGAATAGCTGCGTGGCGCCTTCCTCGCACAACTGGTCGAGCCCCTTCTGCAAGGCCTTCATGCGTAACGGGTCCTTCAGGATCGCGCGTCGAAACAGTTCCGGCGCAAAATTCGGGATGCCGGTGAACTTCAGATCTTCTCCCTGGGTAAAGGTGTCGCCAATCCGGATCGTGCCATGGTTATGCAACCCGATAATATCGCCGCTAAACGCCTCTTCCACATGTCCGCGATCCGCGGCAAGAAAGGTCACGGCATTGGCGACCTGGATATTCTTGCCGATCCGCACATGGCGCATTTTCATACCCTTGTGGTATCTGCCGGAGCACACCCGCAGGAAGGCGATACGATCACGATGCGCCGGGTCCATATTCGCCTGGATCTTGAACACAAAGCCGGTGAACTGCTCCTCGGTTGACTCAACCGCACGGCTGGTCGTCTGGCGTGGCAACGGTGACGGTGCCGTCGCGACAAAGTGCTCCAGCAGTTCAGTGATGCCGAAATTATTGATCGCCGAACCAAAGAATACCGGCGTCAATGTGCCGCCAAGATAGGCATCGACATCAAATTCGTGACTGGCGCCCTGCACCAGTTCGATCTCGTCACGCAGTTCGGCGGCCTGGTCTCCCAGCACCTCGTCCAGCAACGGATTATCCAGCCCCTTGATGATTTTGATGTTCTGGCGTTTGTTTTTTTTGCCCGCCTCGTACAGGTGCACGGCATTTTCCTGCAAGTGATAGATACCGCGAAAGCGTTTGCCCATGCCAACCGGCCAGGTGACTGGTGCACACCGGATTTTCAGGATCTCCTCGATCTCGTCCAGCAATTCAATCGGGTCCCGGCCCTCGCGGTCCAGCTTGTTGATAAAGGTGCAGATTGGCGTGTCACGCAAACGGCATACATCCATAAGCTTGATGGTGCGGCCCTCGACACCCTTGGCACAGTCGATCACCATCAATGCCGAATCAACGGCTGTCAGTGTCCGGTAGGTATCCTCGGAAAAATCCTCGTGGCCCGGTGTATCCAGCAGATTGACGATGGCATCGTTATAGGGAAACTGCATGACCGATGAGGTCACGGAAATACCGCGCTGTTTTTCCAGTTCCATCCAGTCGGACGTCGCATGCCGGGCGGCCTTGCGACCCTTCACCGTACCGGCCAGCTGGATGGCTCCGCCAAACAGCAACAGCTTCTCGGTCAGCGTGGTCTTGCCCGCATCGGGATGGGAAATAATGGCGAAGGTACGCCGGCGCGCGACCTCGTTCTGTAAACGACTCATGGTTTAGTGCACTGGGGGGATATTGCTTTCAGGGAGGCGCGTATTCTACTGAAAGAAACGGCCGGCGTCTTGCCCGTTAGAGCGCCCGCGCCAGGATCAGGGCGTCTTCCCGGCGGTCACCGGCCGGGTAATAGTCCTTGCGGCTGCCCAACTCGTTGAAGCCCTTGTTTTCGTAGAGTTTGCGCGCCGCGGTATTTGACCGGCGCACTTCCAGAAAGATGACTTCGGCATGATGACCTCGTGCCAGTGTTATAAAATGCATCAGCAACTCGCCACCAATGCCCTGCTGCTGTGATTCCGGCCGCACGCACAGGTTCAGCAAGTGTGATTCTCCGGCAGCGATACTGATCACCCCGTAGCCCTCGATAATCCCCTGCCGCTCGCACACCCAGCAGGAATAGCCGGCATGCAGGCAATCACTGAAAATCAGCCGGGTCCACGGATGCGGATAGCTGCGCCGCTCGATTTCCATGACCTCGGTGAGATCCACCGTCTGCATCGGGCGCAAGTCCAGTGCGGGTTCGTTAAGGATTGCACTCATGGTATTACTCTGTTTCCCGGGCTAGCCCGCTGGTCTGCATGGCAAGCCGCAGATCGTCCCACGCCTTGCGCTTCTCGACCGGTGTCCGCAGCAGGTAGGCCGGGTGGTAGGTCACGACCAGCGGAATCCGTTGACTGCCATAATGATAGACCTTGCCGCGCAAACGGCCTATCGGGGTCGTTGTCTCCAGCAGGTTATGCGCCGCGATCCGGCCGACTGCAAGGATGAGTTTTGGCTGCAGCAGATCAATTTGCCGCTGCAGGAATCCATGGCAGCAGGCGACTTCTTCCGGTTTCGGGTCACGATTCTGCGGTGGCCGGCACTTGAGAATATTGGTGATGTAGACATCACTGCGCTGCCGGCCGGTGGCCTGCAGCATGGCCGTCAGCAACTGTCCGGCGGGTCCGACGAACGGCTCACCCTGCCGGTCCTCATCCGCACCGGGGGCTTCACCGATGATCAGCCAGTCGGCCTGCTGGTCACCGGTGCCGAAGACCGTGTGCGTACGCGTCCGGTGCAGCTCACAGGCCGTGCAACCGGCAACCCGTGCTGCCAGTGCCGGCCAGTCAAGGTCGTCGACCTGCCCTGCATCAACGACCGGTGCCGAGCCGGCAGCATGCCTGCCGGCCTCATCCTGCAGGCCCCGGCGTATCCACGGCTGGATACCCATGGCCTTGAGATACTCGTTGCGCAGCGAGTTATTCATGCAGGCAGGCTCAGACATCCCCGCGTTGCGGATGGGCGCGCTCATCGCGCTGGATAATCTTGTTCAGTGCATTGATATAGGCCTTGGCCGAGGCAATCACGATATCGGTATCCGATCCCTGGCCGTTAACGATGCGACCATCCAGTTGCAGCCGCACGGTCACTTCGCCCTGCGAGTCGGTGCCGCTGGTAATATTACTGACCGAGTACAACTGCAACTCCGTGTTGCTGTGTACCAGCTCCTCGATTGCCTTGAATGCCGCATCAACCGGCCCGCTGCCGGCCGCCGCTGCCTGCTGCTCATCACCATCAACCCAGAGTGTTACCGCGGCATCCGGTGTCTCACCGGTTTCCGAACAGACGCGCAACGACACCAGCTTGAGCCAGTCGTTGCCGGCCTCCAGTCCGGACTCCGTCACCAGCGCCTGCAGGTCTTCGTCGAAGATTTCGTGTTTCTTGTCGGCGAGGTCCTTGAAGCGTGCAAACGCCTCATTCAACTCTTCCTCGGCCTCGAACTCGATACCAAGATCACTCAGACGGGTGCGAAAGGCGTTGCGGCCGGAATGCTTGCCCAGCACGATACGATTGGCCGCCCAGCCAACATCCTGGGCACGCATGATCTCGTATGTCTCACGGCTCTTGAGCACGCCATCCTGGTGGATACCGGACTCATGCGCGAAGGCATTGGCGCCGACAATCGCCTTGTTTGGCTGCACAACAAAACCGGTAATACCGGACACCAGCCGTGAACAGGTCATGATCTGCGTGGCATCGAGTCCGGTCTGGCAGGGGAAGATATCCTGGCGGGTCTGCACCGTCATGATGACTTCTTCGAGCGCGGCATTGCCGGCCCGTTCACCGAGTCCATTGATGGTGCATTCCACCTGGCGCGCCCCGTTCAGTACGGCCGACAACGAGTTACCGACCGCAAGACCAAGGTCGTTGTGACAATGCACCGAGAACACGGCCTTGTCTGAATTCGGGATACGTTCGATCAGCGTGCGGATCAATTCACCGAACTGGTGCGGCAGGTTGTAGCCGACAGTATCCGGAATATTGATCGTGGTCGCGCCGGCATCAATCGCCGCCTCGATCACGCGACACAGGAAGTCAATTTCGGAACGACCGGCATCTTCCGGCGAGAATTCGACATTGTCAGTAAAGCCACGCGCACGTTTCACTGCATGTACCGCCTGTTCAAGAACCTGATCCGGCTCCATGCGCAGCTTCATCTTCATATGGATAGGTGAAGTGGCAATGAAGGTATGGATACGTGACGAGGCCGCGGGTTGCAGTGCCTCACCGGCGCGGTCGATGTCCTTGTCCAGGGCACGGGCCAGTCCGCAGACAGTACTGTCAGTCACTGCCCGCGCGACTGCCTGTACCGCGGCGAAATCACCGGGACTGGCGATCGGGAAACCGGCCTCGATCACATCGACGCGCATGCGTTCCAGCGCCCTGGCGATACGGACCTTTTCATCACGCGTCATGGACGCGCCCGGGCTCTGTTCGCCGTCACGCAAGGTGGTATCAAAAATGATTAACTTGTCACTCATGGTCTGACTCCCCCGCAGGTCCGGTCAGCATAACAAAGCAGCCGGGGCTCTGCCGGTATTGTGTATTCATGGTTTGGATGCGTGTGGCCTCGCCAGGCAAGCGTTATCTGCCCGCAGGCAGCAGTCGCAGGAGTGACAGGAGCGCAAGCAGGCTGCCGGCAGGAAGACCGGTGGCAGACAGGGTTGAATGGCAGTAATTACGCTCCATAGGAACGAATATAAAACAAAGCGGGATTCTTGCCAAGACCCGGGGCGATCACCTGGGCAGGGATTTGGTGCGTTTTTTCCGGATCCTGACCAGGGTCGTAACCGGCCCTGACAGCGCATACACCAGGAAGCCGGCAAACAGCACCTTGGGCGGGTCGATCGAGGCGAACACGTAAATCAACACCACCACCAGCAGGGCAACGAATGGCACCCGGTTCTTGAAATCGATTTCCTTGAAGCTGTAATAACTGATGTTACTGACCATCAGGCCACCGACCAGCACCGTCAGAGCGGTGGCCAGGTAGACCACATCCTGCCCGGCAATCCCGAGGTCGGCCCCGACCCAGACCATGCCCGCCATGACCGCCGCGGCCGACGGACTGGGCAAGCCCCTGAAATAACGTTTCTCCGCCGTCGCCAGCTGGGAATTGAAGCGCGCCAGCCGCAGCGCCGCACCGGCGGTATAGATAAAGGCTGACAGCCAGCCCAGCTTGGCCCAACCGATACTGACCATGGCATGCAACGACCATTCGAACATCACCAGTGCCGGGGCCAGGCCGAAACTGACCATGTCCGCCAGGCTGTCGTACTGTTCACCGAAGGCACTCTGGGTCCGGGTCAGGCGCGCGACGCGGCCATCGATACCATCCATGATCATGGCCACGAAAATGGCCACCGCGGCCGCTTCATAGCGGCCCCCCATCGCTGCGACAATGGCATAGAAGCCGGCAAACAGGCCGGCTGTCGTAATCATATTCGGCAGCAGGTAGATGCCACGGCGGGATTTCTGTTCAGAGTTCTCCTGTTCCATCACGGCTGTGCTCTCGGGAATGGTCAGTGGACGAGCTTCGCCACGACATCAGAACCGCTTTTGACGACATCGCCCGGGGCAACGACGGCACGACTGTTGGCGGGCAGATACAAATCAATCTGCGCGCCAAGGTGGATGAAGCCACAACGCCGCCCCTGCCCGATCCGCTCGCCGTACCGCACATAACAACGCGGTGCATTATGCAGACGGCCGCGATTCATCACCATGATCACGTCGTCACCTTCATCGGTCTGCAGCCAGACACCGTGGGGTGCTTCCTTGCCGGCTGGCAGGTTCGGGGGCTCCAGCACCTTGCCTTCAACCGGGCTGCGGGTGGAGAACACTCCGTAGGGATGCATGCGGATAATGATATGCAGACTGTCACGCTGCAGGTAGGGATCCTCTGTCCGGCGTATCGACTCTATCCGCCCGTCGGCAGGACTGACGATGGCCAGTGGCAAAGCCGGAATATCCCGCTCCGGGTCCCGGAAGATCAGCAACAGCATCAGGGCAATGAGCCAGAAAACCAGTGATTCCAGGAAACCAATGGTCTGCTGCACCAGTACCGCGGCCAGTATACTGGCAACGAAGGGCACAAGACCCTCCCTTGAAATCAATGACGAACGATTCAGCACCCGCCTTTCCTGCTCTCAGTAAATCACGCCTGCACGCAAGTCGTAATTCTCTAGTTAACGTTCTTGTCGACAATCCTGCCTTCATTGATCCAGGACATCATGCCACGCAGCTGCTCGCCAACCAGCTCGATGGGATGCTCACGTCCAATGCGACGTTTTGCCTTCAGTGTCGCTGCACCGGCCTGGTTCTCGAGGATAAACTCGCGGGCGAACTCGCCGTTCTGGATTTCCTTCAGGATCCGGCCCATCTCCGCCTTGGTCTCAGCGGTAATAATACGCGGCCCGCGGGTCAGATCACCGTACTCGGCAGTGTTGGAGATCGAGTAGCGCATGTTGGCGATGCCACCCTCATACATCAGATCGACAATCAGTTTAAGTTCATGCAGGCATTCGAAGTACGCCATCTCCGGCGCATAGCCGGCCTCGGTCAGCGTCTCGAAACCGGCCTGCACCAGTGCCGTGGCGCCGCCACAGAGCACGGTCTGTTCGCCGAACAAATCCGTCTCGGTCTCTTCCCGGAAGCTCGTCTCGATAATACCGGCACGGCCACCGCCATTGGCGGATGCGTAGGACAGCGCAATATTCCTGGCGCGACCGCTGGCATCCTGGAAAACTGCGATCAGGCTCGGTACGCCGGCACCCTGGGTATAGGTGGAACGCACCAGGTGACCAGGACCCTTGGGGGCGATCATGATGACATCCAGATCGGCACGCGGCTCGATCTGCTGGAAATGAATATTGAAACCGTGCGCAAAGGCCAGTGCCGCGCCCTGCTTGATGTTCGGTGCCACCTTGTCCTGATACAAACGCGCCTGGTGCTCGTCCGGCGCCAGGATCATGACCACATCGGCAGCTTCGACGGCCGCCTCGATCGGCTTGACGGCAAGCCCGGCCTTTTTGGCCTTGGCCTCGGAGATCGAACCCGGCCGCAGGCCCACGGTCACATCGACACCGGACTCCTTCAGGTTGTTGGCATGGGCATGGCCCTGGGAACCGTAGCCGATGATGGCGACTTTCAGTCCACGGATAATGGAAATATCAGCATCTTTGTCGTAATAAATATTCATATCGTTACCTGTTCCCGTAGGTCTTGTCCTGCAAGCCGTTCGCCGGCTTCCGGTTAATCGAAAAATGCATCCCGCCGGCTCACAGCTTCAGCGCCCGCTCGCCGCGTGCGATCCCCGACACACCGGAGCGCACCACCTCGATGATGACGACCGACTCCAGCGCCTGCAGGAATGCGTCCAGCTTGTCACCGGCACCCGTCAATTCAATAGTATAGGTCCTGTCGGTGACGTCGATAATGCGGCCACGAAAAATATCCGAGACCCGTTTCAGTTCCTCGCGGCTATTGCCGTCGGCCTGCACCTTGACCAGCATCATCTCGCGCTCGATGTGCGGACCTTCGGTCATATCCATCAGCTTGACGACATCGATCAGCTTGTTGAGCTGCTTGGTGATCTGCTCGATGATCTCATCAGTACCCCGGGTCACCAGCGTCATGCGTGACAGTGACGGGTCTTCGGTCGGTGCGACCGTCAGTGACTCGATGTTGTAGCCGCGCGCGGAAAACAGGCCGGCAACGCGCGACAGCGCACCCGCCTCGTTCTCCATCAGTATCGAGATGATATGCCTCATAGCAGGATCATCTCGTTCTGACCGCCGCCGGCCGGGATCATCGGGTAGACGTTCTCTTCCTGGTCGGTAATGAAATCCATGAACACCAGCCGGTCCTTCATCGCCATGGCCTCTTTCAGGGCAGCCTCGACATCACCCGGTTTGTCGATCAGCATGCCGACATGGCCGTAGCTTTCCGCCAGTTTGACGAAATCCGGCAATGATTCCATGTAGGACATGGCGTAGCGTTTCTGGTAGAAGAACTCCTGCCATTGCCGCACCATGCCAAGGTAGCGGTTATTGAGATTGACAATCTTCAACGGCAACTTGTACTGCAGGCAGGTCGACAGTTCCTGGATACACATCTGGATACTGCCTTCGCCCGTGATGCAGGCAACCGTGTCATCCGGGTTGCCAATCTGCACGCCCATGGCGGCCGGCAGACCGAAGCCCATGGTGCCGAGACCGCCGGAGTTGATCCAGCGACGCGGCTTGTCGAAATGGTAATACTGCGCGGCCCACATCTGGTGCTGGCCGACATCCGAAGTAATAAAGGCATCACCGTTGGTCGCCTTGTAGAGTGACTCGACCACAAACTGCGGCTTGATCAGCTCGCTGTCCCGGTCAAACTTGAGACAGTCCCTGGAACGCCATTCATCGATCTGCTGCCACCATTCATCGAGCGCCTTTTCATCCGGCCGCTTGCTGCTTTTCTCCAGCAGCTTGAGCATCACCTGCAACACGTTATCGACACAGCCGACAATCGGAATGTCGACCTTCACATTCTTGGAAATACTCGACGGGTCGATATCGATATGCACAATTTTCGCATTCGGGCAGAACTTGTCGATATTGCCCGTGACCCGGTCGTCGAAACGTGCACCGACCGCCAGCAGCACATCGCAATGATGCATGGCCATGTTGGCCTCATAGGTACCATGCATGCCCAGCATGCCGACAAACAAGGGATCGGTTGCCGGGTAACCACCCAGCCCCATCAGCGTATTGGTAACCGGGTATTTCAGCTGTCGTGCCAGCCCGGTGAGCGGCGCCGCGGCATTACCGAGGATGACGCCACCACCGGCATAGATCATGGGGCGCTTCGCCCCCAGCAGCATTTTGACCGCGCGCTTGATCTGCCCGGCATGGCCGACATGCACCGGGTTATAGGAACGCATGCTGACCTTGTCAGGATAGAAATAGTCGGCTTTCCCGGCGGTAACATCCTTGGGAATATCCACTACCACCGGACCGGGACGACCGGTCGTGGCGACATAGAACGCCTTCTTGATGGTCTCCGCCAGACTGGCAACATCCTTGACCAGGAAATTGTGTTTTACACATGGCCGGGTAATGCCAATGTTGTCCGCTTCCTGGAAGGCATCATTACCAATCATATGGGTTGGCACCTGGCCGGTGAACACCACCATGGGAATGGAATCCATATAGGCCGTGGCTATCCCGGTAATGGCATTGGTCGCGCCCGGTCCCGAGGTAACGAGCACGACACCGGGCTTGCCGGTGGAGCGGGCATAGCCGTCGGCGGCATGGGTGGCGCCTTGCTCATGGCGCGTCAGAATATGCTTGAGCTTGTCCTGACGGTGCAGGGCATCATAGATATGCAATACCGCACCGCCGGGGTAGCCGAAAATATATTCGACTCCCTCGTCCTGCAACGATCGGGCAAAGATTTCCGCGCCGGTCAGTTCCAACTCGGGTGCACTCCTGGTGTCGGCCTGCGGCCGTTCTTGTGGCCAAGAAAAAAGCCCGCTGTGACGGGCATCAGATCACACATTGATAGCATAGTAGAAAGTACTGATATTCCAAGCAAAGGTCAAGCGATGCCCCATTTTCGCAGCAGTATATCCGCTACCCCGGTTCGCGGGTTAAAAGCGTGACGGATTCGCTTGTCCTGTGCATAAAACAACCATAATATCCGCATAGATTCCAGTTATAAATCGGTTAAACGAAATAAAGGGGAAAACCATGCACTTACGTCCTGCATTACTGATCACGCTGCTGCTGGCCGCCATCTCGTCCCACGCCGGGGGTATCTACAAATGGGTAGATGACAAGGGCCAGGTGCACTATTCCCAGACAGCGCCGGCGAATGTCGAGGCCGAGGTCATGCAGGATGCACCACCCCCGGCAGATGACCCGAACGCGGTCCGCGGTGACCTGCAGCGCCAGCTGGAGGCCTACGACGAACGCCGTGCGGAGCAAGACGAGGCCTTCGCCGAGCAGAAAAAAAAGGCGGAAATCACCAGTATCAGGAAAAAGAACTGCGAAACCGCCAGAAAGAATCTGGCCAACCTGCACCAGGGCGGCAACAAGGCCTACATGACACCCGAGGGTGAGGTTGTCAGGCTGACGGATGATGAACGCGCCAAACGCATCGCCACCGCCAAACAGAATATCAAGGACAACTGCGAGGACTGACCCATGCCATTCCTCAGAATCCAGACGAACGAGGCCTTGCCCGCGGCCGAGGCAAAATCACTGGCCAGCGCCTCCTCCGCCCTCGTGGCAGAGCAACTGGGTAAGCCGGAGCGCTACGTCATGACCTCGGTGGAGACCAACCCCGCCATGCAGTTTGCCGGCAGCGATGAACCGCTCGCCTACCTGGAACTGAAAAGCATTGGCCTGCCCGAGTCGATAACCGCCGATGTCTCCAGGGCACTGTGTGAGCTGGTATCCGGATCGACCGGCATCGCCACCGACCGCATCTACATCGAGTTCGCCGATGCACCCCGCAAGATGTGGGGCTGGAACGGCGGCACGTTCTAGGTCGCTACACATGCGTGCCATCCTGTTCATCGTCGCCCTGTTACTGGCGATCACCGCCTGGCTGTATTACAACCCGGACTACCAGGAACAGATCGAGGAACTGTCAGCCGACGTCGGCATTGGCAAAAAGACCGTGCGTGTCTACAAGTGGCGTAATGCCAAAGGTGAATGGCAAATCACCGATCAACTGCCGCCTGAAGGTATCGAATACGAACGTCTTGAATACCGCGAGGATGAAAACGTCCTGCCATTACCCCCCCGGCTTGGCGGCGAGTAACTGTACCCCGGCACCGTTTGGCCGCTACAATTTACAGCCCTGTTAACCAACTGAAGCCCGACTCATGCGTCTTTCCCGATTCCCGCTTTCGACCCTGAAAGAAACCCCCGCTGACGCCGAGGTTGTCAGCCACCAGTTGATGCTGCGCGCCGGCATGATCCGCAAGCAGGCGGCCGGCGTCTACAGCTGGCTGCCACTGGGTCTGCGCGTATTACGCAAGGTTGAGGCCATTGTCCGCGAGGAAATGAACCGTGCCGGGGCACTGGAACTACTGATGCCGGCGGTACAACCGGCCGAGCTGTGGCAGGAATCCGGCCGCTGGGAAGAATACGGCCCGGAGTTGTTACGTCTCACTGACCGGCACCAGCGTGAGTTCTGTTTCGGACCGACGCACGAGGAAGTCATTACTGATATTGCCCGCCGCGAACTGCGCAGCTACAAGCAGCTGCCGGTGAACTACTACCAGATCCAGACCAAGTTCCGCGACGAGATCCGGCCGCGCTTTGGCATCATGCGTGCCCGTGAATTCCTGATGAAGGACGCCTACTCCTTCCATATTGACCAGGCCTCGCTGGAATCAACCTACCAGCTCATGTATGACACCTACACCCGGATCTTCACGCGCCTTGGTCTGAAATTCCGCGCCGTGCGCGCCGACAGCGGCGCTATCGGTGGCAGTATCTCGCAGGAATTCCACGTGCTGGCCGATTCCGGCGAGGATGCCATCGCCTTCTCTACGGCAAGTGATTATGCCGCCAATGTCGAGGCCATTGTAGCTGCGGCGCCTGCCGGTGAACGGCCTTCGCCGTCCGCTGAGTTGCAGACAGTGGATACCCCCGGTCAGCACAGCATTGCCGAGCTGTGTACCTTCCTGCAGACTGAACCCGAACACTGCCTCAAGACATTGCTGGTCGAAGGCACCGATGCGCCGGTTGTTGCCCTGATATTGCGTGGCGATCATGAACTCAACGCCATCAAGGCCGAAAACCTCCCGGCTGTCGCATCACCACTGACCTTTGCCAGTGACCGCAGGATCAGGGATGCTGCCGGTTGTTCCGCCGGCTCCCTGGGTCCGGTTGACCTGGACATACCGCTGTATGTTGACCATGCTGCGAGCCAATTGGCCAATTTCGTCTGCGGTGCAAACACCGACGACCAGCACCTGACCGGTGTCAACTGGGGCCGTGATGTAGCAGAGCCGGAAATCGCCGACCTGCGCAATGTCGTTGATGGCGATGCCAGCCCGGATGGCGAGGGGGTGTTGAAAATCGCCCGCGGCATCGAAGTCGGACATATTTTCCAGCTGGGTAAAAAATACAGTGAGTCCATGCAGGCAAAGGTGCTCAATGAACAGGGCCGCGAGGTGGATATGACCATGGGCTGCTATGGCATCGGCGTATCCCGCATTGTTGCTGCCGCCATCGAACAGAACCACGACGGGCATGGCATGATCTGGCCGCAGCCGATCGCCCCGTTCCAGGTCGCCATTATTCCCATTAATATGAAGAAATCGCAGCGTGTGCGCGAGGCAACAGAGGCACTCTACGCCGAACTGACCAATGCCGGTCTGGATGTCCTGCTGGATGACCGCGAGGCCCGCCCGGGCGTGATGTTTGCTGACATGGAACTGGTCGGCATCCCGCATCGTGTTGTCGTCGGCGAGAAAAACCTGGACCGCGACATGCTGGAATACAAGGCGCGCCGTGATACCGGGTCACGCGATGTCCCCCGGTCTGACATCGCGAATTTCCTCAAGGAGCAAGTACAGGCATCCTGATGGCTACGCAACACTGCATACGCTACTGCACCCTGCTGTATCTGCTGAGCGGGCTTGTTGGCCTGTTTATGCACGTAGCGCAGGCGGCTACGACAGAGCGGCCCGATGCGGAACTCCGGCAGATACTCGCCGATGCCATCAGTTCCAGCGACAGCTTTGAAGATCGCTTTGATGCCGAAGTCTGGCTGAGTGATATGTCAAGCAGACTGCAGCCCCGCGTACGCGACCCGGAAAAACGCCTGTTCATTTTGAAGACCATTCACTACGAGGCAAAACGCGCGGCACTGGAACCGGAACTCATCCTTGCCGTCATCAACGTGGAAAGCAACTTTGATCGATTTGCCATCTCCAGTGCCGGCGCCCAGGGCCTGATGCAGATCATGCCCTTCTGGCTGGACGAAATCGGCCAACCGGAAGATAACCTCATAGACATCCGCACCAATGTCCGCTTTGGTTGCACGATCCTGAGCCACTACCTGAAACGCGAGCGTGGCGATCTGTACCGGGCACTGGCCCGCTATAACGGCAGTGTTGGCAAGCGCTGGTACCCGGACCGGATCTTCAAGTCGCTGAGTGGCCGGTGGTACAAGCAGTAGCGGAAGCCAGGCGTTAACCTGCATTTCTCACCACGATGACGAGCCCTCGCCCTGCGGTGAGAAATGCGGGTTAATGAGTTCTTTAGTTAGCCGACAGGCTCATCCGCGGGACGCCGTGGATACGTCCCTGTAGGCTTGACGGCAGCGTCCCTGCTGCCGACACCCACGGATAACCCTGTCGGCTAACTTACGTTCTCCCTGGCAAGTATTGTATCGGGTTGTTTCTTTTCGCCCTGGCGTCTTTGCGCGAGAAAGATCTTTCTCTTCGGCTCTGTGGTGATACTTGCCAAGGAGTTCATAAGTACGGATTAGTAATTACGTTCAAACAACGCAATCGACTCCACATGCGCCGTATGCGGGAACATGTCCATGACGCCCGCGGCCTTCAATGCATAGCCAAATTCATTCACCAGGCGGCCGGCATCCCGCGCCAGCGACCCCGGATGGCAGGACACGTAGACAATACGACCGACTTGCATGCGCCCCAGCATCTTCATCATGCCAGCAGCGCCGCTGCGTGGCGGGTCCAGCAGCACCTTGTCATACTCGCGGCGTGCCCAACTGGCCATGTCATTTTCTTCTTCCAGGTTTGCCACGTGGAATTCGGCATTCGTGATGGCATTGCGCACCGCATTCTCCCGCGCCCGCCCGACCAGCCCTGCCCCGCCTTCCACGCCAGTCACCGTCGCAGCACGCCGCGCCAGCGGCAACGTGAAGTTACCGAGCCCGCAAAACAGGTCGAGCACATGGTCAGTACCAGTCACCTGCAACAGATCGATGACACGGGCGATCATCTGCCGATTGATATGCGGGTTGATCTGGGTGAAATCCGTTGGCAGAAAGGTGAGTTCAATGCCTTCTTCCGGCAGCCGGTATTG
This sequence comes from Pseudomonadota bacterium, assembly GCA_039714155.1. Classification (GTDB taxonomy): domain Bacteria; phylum Pseudomonadota; class Gammaproteobacteria; order UBA9214; family UBA9214; genus SZUA-186. Next base: position 22,717 of record JBDLJX010000038.1, read on the forward strand.
CAACTCAGAGCGATCCGGCCAAAGCAGGTGGACACTGTCCGGACCGGCCGGCTGCAGAAAAATATGCATATCCCGCTCGCGGGCAAACTGCCGCAGGTGGTCGAGGTCAAATTCATTCAGCGGGTCCAGGTGCCGGAACACCAGCGCGGTCACGCTATCGCTGCGGGCAACCTCGATCTGGGGAATGCGCGCCCTGGCGTCCATACCATCCAGCAACGTGGCAATGTCCTGCAGGCAATGCCCCACCGCAGGATGCAGCACTTCGCAGCGTGACAGATCAGCCAGAAAGGCACTGCGTTTCTCGCGGAAGCCGACCAGCACCCGGCCTTTTTTGATGACATGCCGAACACCGAGTCGCGCCCTGGTGCGGTAACCGGTAACCGGTCCGGTCAACGGCGGCAGTATTTCTTGTGGCTCCACTGCACCAATGTGCTTGAGATTGTCGAGCAACACCGACTGCCTGGCACGGATCTGCGCCGCGGGAGCCATGTGCTGCAGGCTGCAACCGCCACATATACCGAAGTGAGCACACGGCGGTTCTACCCGATCCGGCGACGGCACGTGTATCTCCGTAACCCGGCCCTCGTCAAACTTGCGACGGGTTTTTAAGTAATCGAAACCGACCTCCTCACCCGGCAAGGCACCATCGATGAATACCGCCTTGCCATCGCGATGCGCGACCCCGCGGCCGTCATGAGCCAGCGACTCAATGGTGATGCGCTCACAGGGTGCCGGCAGGCGCTGCTTGCGGTTACGTTTACTCATTGGTTATTTAAATTCTGTTGACCGCAAAGGCGCAAAGGACGCAAAGAAAATATAGCCACAGAGGGCACAGAGTTCTCAGAGAACAATAATAAGGGGCAAACCCCACTGCTGTCTCACACAATTCCGTAGGAACGACTTTAGTCGCGACAGGTTTTACTTCAATTTCAACCACTCATCGCGAATAAATTCGCTCCTACGACAAAACCTCATTGTCATTCCCGCGAAGCCGGGGACCGGATTCGCAGGGATGGCAACGGGGGTTTATTCCAGTCTTGTATTTTTTCTTTGCGTCCTTTGCATCTTTGCGGTAATCAGCTTTTGACTTTATCCGCCTTCCAGTTCTGCAAAAACTCGGTGAAATGCGGCTTGTCTTCCTTTTGCAGTTCATCCCGGACCTGTTGACAGGCCTTGTCATATGCCGCCGCGGACAGGTGCCCGCGTATCAACTCGAAACGCAGGTACACCAGGTAGGTATTCAGCACATCGGTCTCGCAATAATTGCGAATGCCCTCGATCTCGCCGTCCAGGAACGCGTCCCAGACCTTGCTGCCGTCCATACCCATCTTGCCGGGAAAGCCGCACAGACTGGCGATTTCGTCGAGGCGCGCCGCTGCTCGCGGCTGGTAGGCCGCCAGCACATCCATGACATCGGTGTGCCGTTCATGATAACGGCTGATGTAGTTGTTCCACTTGAAATTCTTGTCATCACCGCCGGTGTCCCAGTAACGTGGCGCAGCAATGCCGTGCAGCAGACTGCGATAATGAATCACCGGCAGGTCAAAGCCGGAGCCGTTCCAGGATACCAGGGTGGGCGTGTAGCGTTCGATGCCAGCGAAGAAACGCCGGATCAGTTCGTCCTCGGCTGCATCGGCTTCCCCCAGCGACCAGACCTTGAAGCGGTCACCACTTTTGAGCACCACCGAAATGGCAACGATCCGTTGCAAATGATGGCGCAGGAATTCCGACCCACCGGTCTCCGCCGCACGCTTGTGGAACATGGCCCGGCCAACATTCCTGTCGTCGAGGTCTTCAAGCTGATACAGCTTCCGGCCGGCCGCCACATCAGGCACGGTCTCGATATCGAACACAAACAGGTTCATGCGTGCAGCAGTCGCTATTTCTGTTTCCAGCTGCCGTTTTTGCTCATGTACCACCAGCCGCCCGGGGCATTGTCTACCCAGCGACGGGCGAAGGTCTGACGGATCTCGGCCTCCCACTCCGGCTGGCCATTGGCCCTGGCGATTTCCGCATACAAGGCACTGCGATCGCGGTTTTCCCTGGCAACCAGTTTCTTGACCGTGTTCCTGTCCTGCAGTGGCACCTGTTTCTGGTCCCGCACCACGATCTCGCCATCACGCGTCATACCGACCGCACCGGAACCGTAGAACGGGGCAAGTTTTTTGTGCCGCTTTTCCATCGCCGCCTTGAGTTGCCGGATGGCCGGTGTGTTGACCGAGAGATCGGCATCGGCATGGGCGGGCGAAATCAGCCAGTCCAGCAGGCTGCCTGCCGGCTGAACGGGCCTGGAGCCAAAGTGGTTGAATGACTGCGGCTCGGTCACCGGCTCCTGCTCTTCGCCATAGACATCGCGGATAATGCGGTCAGCCGCCTTCTCGGCCGCCTCCGCGGGGAAATACACGTTGATCGTAACGCAGGCCGCGGCAAACAGTACCAACAGCATCATCAGGGGAAAACGCAATGGTTTCATCTCGACTCCTGTTCTATCCATGTGAATGTTCCGGACATACTAATGAGTTCATTAGTCAGGCGACAGGGTTATCCGTGGGTGTCGGCAGCAGGGACGCTGCCGTCAAGCCT
>JBDLJX010000039.1:0-25204 GCA_039714155.1 Pseudomonadota bacterium
TCGAGGCGCATAGTGGGCCTGTGTAACGAGAAATCGTGGGCATTTGGGCCGCTCTCCCACCGCCGCAGTAGAATCATCCTAAGTCCGACAGGCTCCTAGCTTGCTCCTGTAAACCACCATACACTTAGCCCTTCACCGGCTCCATAACAGCATCGAGATTGAGCTGGTCACAGAAATCCACGAACTCATCGCGCAGTACCGATATCTGCATGGTTGCCGGGATATCGACAGTCAGGTGGACGGCAAACATCGGTGTGCCGGTGTGCGCCGCCGCATAACTTGTGGTGACCATTTCCTGGATGTTGATCTTGCGCTGCGCAAAGAAACTGGCGAGGTTGTGGACAATGCCGGGCTGGTCCATGGCGGCGACTTCAATGCCATAGGGCAGCAGGTCCCGGCGGGGTTCTTTCGGTGTCGTGCGTCGGGCCATAATGCTCAGGCCAAGCCGGTCTTCGAGGAACTTGATCTGGTTTTCCAGCTTGGCGAGGTTGTTCCAGTTGCCATCGACCAGCAGCAGGATGGCAAAGTCGCCACCCAGCACGGTCATGCGGCTGTCGGCAATACTGCAGCCACTGCCCATGATGCAGCGTGCCAGTTCATCGATAATGCCGGGTTTGTCCTCGCCGAGGGCGGATATTACGAGTTGGTTTGCTTTTGCTGATAATGAATTGTTCACAATGAGTGACTGCAGTCCTTAATACCGTAATTGTTATCGCATGTGGCAGTTTACCTTTTTTTGGCTATTTCGGGTATCTGCCATCTGCCGGCCGCGGTGATTGTCTTGTCAGTCGGGGGTGGCGCCAGTACCATGTCGGTCTCATTCCAGGCCCGGAGTTCCGCACGATGTTCAACGGCAGTATGGTTGCGCTGGTCACGCCGATGCATGCAGACGGCGCAGTCGATGAAGGCAGCCTCCGGCAACTCATCGAGTTTCACGTCGACAACCGTACCGACGCAATCGTGATCGTCGGCACCACCGGTGAATCTGCCACCCTGGATGAAACCGAACATTGCCACGTCATCCGCCGGACTGTCGAAATGGCGGCGGGCCGGATTCCGGTCATCGCCGGTACCGGCGCCAATTCCACCCGCGAGGCCATTGATCTCACCCGCTGCGCGCTGGATGCGGGCGTCGATGCCTGTCTGCTGGTCACCCCGTATTACAACAAGCCGACCCAGGAAGGCCTGTACCGGCATTTCCGGGCCGTGGCCGAGGCCGTGCCGGTGCCGCAGATTCTGTACAATGTGCCTGGTCGCACGGCAGTCGACATGCTGCCTGAAACGGTGAAGCGGCTCGCCGGGATCTCCAATATTATTGGTATCAAGGAGGCTACCGGCGACATGGACCGGGTCCGTGCGATACTCGATTGTTGCGGGGAAAGCCTGGATGTCTACAGCGGCGACGACGAGACGGCAATGGAACTCATATTGCTGGGTGGCAAGGGCAATATTTCCGTCACCGCCAATGTTGCGCCCCGGGCCATGCATGACATGTGTGCGGCCGCGCTGGCAGGAGACCGGGACAGGGCAGTGGCAATCAATGAGCCTATGGAAATCCTGCACTGGATCCTGTTTGTTGAAGCCAATCCGATCCCGGTGAAATGGGCACTGTATGAAATGGGCATGATTCCCGAGGGTATTCGTCTGCCGATGACACCACTGGCCGGGGAATATCGTGAACCTTTGCGCCAGGCACTCCGGCAGGCCGGCGTGCTTGACTGAATGAGAAACACACTATGCAATCCAGTTTAATTTTACGAACATATCTGTTGCTGCTGGCGGTTGTGCTGGTGCTGACTGGTTGTGGCGCCGCCGACAAGGTCGCCCCCGGCAGAAAGATTGATTACAAAAAGAGCAATACGACTGCCGAGCTGGAGGTGCCACCGGACCTGTCCTCAAGCACCATCAATGAAGCGCCGTCCATGATTGAATCAGTCAGTTCCTCCAACTATCAGGGTGGTGATGCCAGTGTCGGCAGGGCGGCGGTGCTACCGGATGCCGGTGGTATACAGGTTGAGCGGGACGGCGACCAGCAGTGGCTGTTGATCCAGTCGACGCCGACCGAGGTTTGGCCAAGGGCCAGGGAATTCTGGATGCAGCAGGGCTTCCTGCTGGAACTGGAGGATCCGCGCGTCGGTATCATCGAGACCGGCTGGGCGGAAAACCGGGCCGACATCCCGCAGGGCCTGATCCGTGACACGCTGGGCAAGGTGCTTGACGTTGCCTATTCGGCAGCGACCCGTGACCAGTACCGTGTGCGCCTGGAAGCGGGTGAGCATCCCGGTACCACCGAACTGTTTCTGACCCATCGCGGAGTGGAAGAGGTGGTTAGCGGCCCGGCAACGGACAGCAATACCGTCTGGAAGCCGCGGCCGTCCGATCCTGAACTCGAGGCCGAAATGCTCAAGCGTATGATGGTGTACCTCGGTGTCGAGGAGCAAAAGGCGCAGACCATGTTGGCGCGCCTGTCGCCACGCAAGGTCCAGGCGCAACTGGTCGCGGATGATACCGGTGCCATGCTGATCGTCATGCAAGGCTTCTCGCGGACCTGGCGGCGTACCGGCGTGGCGCTTGACCGGGTCGGTTTTGCGGTAGAGGATCGAAATCGTGCCGAAGGTATTTACTACGTGCGATACAGCGATCCCCTTGCCGACCAGGACAGTGACGGCATCCTGTCCAGCCTGGCCTTCTGGTCGAAAGACGATGCAGTCGCCAGGCAATACCAGATCGAGTTGCTGGCGGAAGGCGCGGAAACCCATATCATCGTCAATGATGCCAATGGCAACCGTGAAACGTCCAGGACCGGCAAGCGTATTCTCACCTTGCTTGAGGAGCAGCTGCGCTAGTGCTCTATCAAGGTGATAATTACGGATTCAGCGTCCCTGTGGTGTTTCGCAGCAAGGCGCGGTGCGAAGGCAATGGCCATTCCCTTGTCGAGCACTGGAACGCCGCTGCGGGACACCACAGGGACGCCCTCCGGGTTAGCTTGTCAACGTCCACGGACTGCGTTCCGCCTCTTGACAAGGGAACGGCCATTGCCGGCGAGGCGCGCCTTGCCGTGAACGTTGACAAGCTAACTGAACTCGCAATTATCACCTTGATAGAGCACTAGTGCAATTCGCCTCACTCGGCAGTGGCAGCCGTGGCAATGCCACGTTAATCGGGGCCGGTGATACGCTGGTGATAGTGGACTGCGGGTTTTCCTGCAAGGAAACAGAACGCCGCATGGCGCGCCTCGACCGCAGTCCGGAACAGCTCTCGGCCGTGCTGGTGACGCATGAACACGGCGATCATATTCGCGGTGTGCCGGTGCTGGCGAGAAAGTATGGTTTGCCGGTGTGGCTGACGCGTGGTACGCATCTGCAGCTGCAGGATGATGGTTCCCTGGATATTCACTATATCGATGGCCATAGCCGTCAGGCGCTCGGCGATCTCGAAGTGCAACCCTATACCGTGCCACATGATGCGCGCGAGCCTTGCCAGTTCGTATTCACCGATGGTGCACATCGTCTCGGTGTACTGACCGATACCGGCCGGGTAACAGCCCACATTCGGGCGTCACTGGATGCCTGTGATGCGCTGCTGCTGGAATGCAATCATGATGCGGTCATGCTCGAGAATGGCCCGTATTCCAGCCATCTCAAACAGCGGGTCAGCGGTCCGCTGGGGCACCTGAGTAACAGCCAGTCGGCAGCGTTGCTGAGCGAGATTGATACCTCCCGTCTGCAACATATCGTCGCAGCGCATCTCAGCGAGCAGAATAATCAGCCGGACCTTGCCCGTGAGGCACTCGCCACGGCGCTGGGCTGCGAGCCCGACTGGATTGGTGTTGCCGGACAGGAGGATGGCTTCGACTGGCGGGTGATCGATTAGATGCAGGGTGCGGTTCGCAGGCTCACCGCATCCTGCCAATTCCTGACATCGGCCGGTCCTTCCAGTATCATTCCCGGCTTTCCAGACTCCCGGAATTCGGTACCCTGATGCTTCACTTACGTGGCTGTCCCGCGCTCTCCGATTTTCGCCTTGAAAAGCTGCTGTCCCAGCTGCAGGCCAGTGTTGCAGCGGTCAGCAGTGTCACGGCTGATTACCTGCATATCGTTGAACTTGAAGAGACATTGTCAGATGCGCAGCAGCAGATCCTCGCCAGGCTGCTGAGCTACGGGCCGGCGGTTAATGGTGCTGAGCCTGCGGGTATTCCCCTGGTCGTGGTGCCGCGACCCGGCACGATTTCACCCTGGTCCAGCAAGGCAACGGATATTGTGCACAATTGCGGACTCGACACGGTGCGACGGGTTGAACGCGGCATCCTCTACACCCTTGGCTTGACAGGGCAGTCCGCATTGTCCGACGATCAATATGATGCCGTCATGCCATTGTTGCATGACCGCATGACCGAGGCTGTGCTGTTTGACGTCAATGAATCCGATGCGCTGTTCCGGCATGCCGAACCGGCGCCGTATGCCAGCGTGGATGTTATCGGTGGTGGCCGGATGGCGCTCGAGGCAGCCAACCGTGAGCTCGGGCTGGCACTGTCGGATGATGAAATTGATTACCTGACCGAGAACTTTACGGCACTGGGCCGCAACCCGGTTGACATCGAGTTGATGATGTTCGCGCAGGCCAATTCCGAGCACTGCCGCCACAAGATTTTCAATGCCGACTGGATTATTGACGGCGAGCCACAGCAGCAGAGTCTGTTTGGCATGATCCGCGAGTCATACCAGGCCAGCCCGGATAACATTTTGTCGGCTTACAGCGACAATGCCGCGGTCGCCGAGGGCTTCCGCATCAAACGGTTTTACACGGCGGCCGGCAAGCACGAGTATGCAGCGCATGATGAGCCGGCCCACCTGGTCATGAAGGTGGAAACGCACAACCACCCGACTGCGATTTCACCCTTCCCGGGGGCCGCAACCGGCTCCGGTGGCGAGATCCGGGACGAGGGCGCAACCGGCCGTGGCGCCAAACCGAAGGCCGGGCTGTGCGGCTTCTCGGTGTCCAACCTGCAATTGCCGGGCCTGCCGCAACCCTGGGAAACCGATCATGGCCGGCCGGCACGGATTGTGTCTGCACTGGATATCATGATCGAGGGGCCGCTCGGTGCGGCTGCCTTCAATAACGAGTTCGGCCGGCCGAACCTGTGTGGCTATTTCCGTACCTACGAGGAACAGGTGCACGGTCCTGCTGGCAGGGAAGTGCGTGGTTATCACAAACCCATCATGCTGGCAGGCGGTAGCGGCCTGATCCGGGAAGAGCATGTTGAAAAGGGCAATATTCCGGCCGGCACGCCGATCGTGGTGCTGGGCGGGCCGGCCATGCTGATTGGCCTGGGGGGTGGTGCGGCCTCGTCCATGTCGAGCGGCACCAGTGCCGAGGACCTCGATTTTGCCTCCGTGCAACGCGGCAACCCGGAAATGGAGCGGCGCGCCCAGGAAGTCATCGACGCCTGCTGGTCACTGGGCACCGATAATCCCATCCTGTCGATCCATGATGTCGGCGCCGGTGGTCTGTCCAATGCCGTACCCGAACTGGTGCACGATAGTGGCCGCGGTGGTCGCTTTGAATTGCGTGCCATCCCGAATGACGATCCCGGCATGTCGCCCATGCAGGTCTGGTGCAACGAATCGCAGGAGCGCTATGTACTGGCAATCGACAGTCAGCGCATGGCGGATTTCCAGTCACTGTGTGAACGCGAACGGTGTCCGTATGCACTGCTGGGGGAGGCAATCGATGAACCGCAACTGGTGCTGGGCGATGCGCATTTCGATAACACACCGATTGACCTGCCCATGGAACTGCTGCTTGGCAAGCCGCCCAAGATGCTGCGGGATGTTAGCCATCACCCGTTCGAGAAACCGGAGTTTTCCACCCGGGGTCTCGATATCCGCGAGGCGGTCTACCGTGTCTTGCAGTTGCCAACGGTAGCGGACAAGACCTTCCTGATTACCATCGGTGACCGCTCGGTGACCGGCATGGTGACACGTGACCAGATGGTGGGACCGTGGCAGGTGCCGGTGGCGGATGTGGCCGTAACGGCCTCCGATTACGACGGTTACACCGGCGAGGCCATGGCCATGGGTGAACGCACCCCGCTGGCACTGGTGCATGGACCGGCATCGGGGCGCATGGCGGTAGGGGAGGCGATTACCAACATCGCGGCCAGTCGCATTGATGCACTTGGCAAGGTTGCCCTGTCGGCCAACTGGATGGCGCCGGCCGGTCACCCGGGTGAAGATGCCAACCTGTTCGATACCGTCAAGGCGGTCGGTGCGGAACTGTGTCCGGCACTGGGTATTGCGATACCGGTGGGCAAGGACTCGATGTCAATGAAAAGTGTCTGGCAGGAGGGCGGCGAAGCCCGCTCGGTGACAGCGCCGCTGTCCCTGATCGTGTCGGCGTTTGCACCGGTACCTGATGTCCGCAAGACCCTGACACCGCAGCTGTGTACCGATGCCGGTGATACCGACCTGCTACTGATTGACCTTGGCAAGGGACACAACCGGCTGGCCGGTTCGGCGCTGGCGCAGGTCTACAAGCAGGTTGGCCATCATCCGCCTGACCTGGATAACCCGGACGCCTTGCGGGCATTCTTCACCGTTATACAGGAACTGAATGCGGACGGCTTGCTGCTTGCCTATCACGATCGTTCCGATGGCGGTCTGCTGGCCTGTGTCAGCGAGATGGTATTTGCCGGCCACTGTGGTGTGACGATGCAGCTGGATGAACTGGGTGATGATCCGGCCGCGGCACTGTTCACCGAGGAACTCGGTGCAGTCGTACAGGTGCGGCATACCGATACCGATGCCGTCATCGAGGCCCTGCACCTGGCCGGGCTCGGTCACTGCAGCCACGTGATCGGCACATTGAATGATTCCGACCAGCTGATCGTGAGCTGTGACACCCGCAGCATTCTGACCGAATCACGAATCGACCTGCAGCGCGCGTGGTCAAAAACGACATTCCACATGCAGGCACTGCGTGACAATCCGGTCTGTGCGCAGGAGGAATATGACGTCCTGCTGGACAAGGCTGATTTGGGTATCCAGTGCCGGACAACGTTCGATATCGAGGACAACGTGGCTGCGCCGTTTATAGCCAGCGGCATGCGCCCGGCGGTGGCCATACTGCGCGAGCAGGGCGTCAACGGTCATGTCGAAATGGCGGCCGCCTTTCACCGCGCCGGCTTTACTGCCATCGATGTGCACATGAGCGACCTGCTGGCCGGCCGTGCCACACTGGCGGATTTCAGGGGCATGGTTGCCTGTGGTGGCTTCTCCTACGGTGACGTACTGGGCGCAGGGCAGGGTTGGGCGAAGTCCGTGCTCTACCATGAGCGGCTGCGTGACATGTTCAGCGAGTTTTTCAGTCGTGACGACAGTTTTTCGCTCGGTGTTTGTAATGGTTGCCAGATGTTGTCCACCCTGCATGAACTGATTCCCGGTACGGCCGGCTGGCCACGCTTTGTCCGCAATCGTTCCGAGCAGTTCGAGGCACGCTTCTCGCAACTTGAAATTGTTGATTCTCCTTCCTTGTTCTTCGCCGGCATGGCGGGTTCGGTCATGCCCATTGCCGTTGCGCACGGGGAAGGGCGGGCCGGGTTTGCAGCCGCTGGCGGCGCCGAACAGGCGCTGGATGCGGGAATCGTTACCGCGCGTTATGTCAACGGTCATGGCGATGTCGCGACTACCTATCCGGCCAACCCGAATGGTTCCCCGCTCGGTATTACCGGCCTGACAACCACTGACGGGCGCGTCACCATTATGATGCCGCACCCGGAGCGGGTGTACCGCACGGTACAGAACTCCTGGTATCCGGAGGATTGGGGTGAGGATGCCCCGTGGATGCGGATGTTCCGGAATGCGAGAGTGTGGGTGGGTTAAATCTTGACGGATCCCTGCGCACCGCACCCGCGGTGAGAAGTGCGGGCTAGTAACACAAGCCTTTCAGTACGAGGTCAGCATAGCTGACGATACCTTTCAGCTTGCCGCCATCAAGGACCGGCGCATAGGAAAATCCCAGTTTGCCGAACAGGCGTGCGCAATAGCGGATATCCATGTAAGGATCAACTGCGACAACCGGTTTTGACATGATTTCATACACGTTGACGCGCTCCGGTGCGCGATCCACCGCAAGCACTTCACGGGCGATATCTCCAAGCAGAACGATACCGTATTCATCATCATCATGACGTTTGTTGACAATCAGTGCGACAGCACCGGTTGACTTGATCTTCTCTATGGCATCGGCAATGGTCATCATGCCGTCAACGGTCTGGTAATTAGGCGTCATGACATCACTGACGCGGACATGCTGTTGTTCACTCATATTTTCTCCTCCACAATGTTTGTCAGTTGGCGGATCTGACCGGTGATACCAACGGCATCTTCTACATCCAGCTGGAAGGCAATACCGGCGCCGGGATGGGCGTCAAAATCGCCGATTTCGTCGATATGTTCCAGGATCTGGCGGGACAGGTGTTCCTCGACCAGGAACAGCAGCATGTCGCGCTGGGTCTCCAGGTTCAGGCCAAAGAACGTTTTTGATCCCTGTATGCCTTCGCCACGAGCCTGTTTCAGTACAGTGGCGCCGGTGGCGCCGGCGCTGCGGGCAGCGTTCATGATGGTGTCGGTTTTGCTGTCGTCGACAAGTGCAATGATCAGTTTGAAATGCATGGCAGTTTACTCCTCGAAAAAATACATTCATTCATCAGGCAAAGGTGTTTGCTGTTTTCCCGTGATGCGTCGCAACCACCATTCGCCAATTTGCGCGTAGGCCATAACAGCCATGATCGGGAACAGGCTGGCGAAGGCAATCAGGCCAAAACCGTCAATCAGTGGTGTGCGCCCGGGGATCGTACTGGCAAGGCCAAGCCCGAGTGCCGCCACCAGCGGCACGGTGACAGTGGACGTCGTGACACCGCCGGAATCATAGGCCAGCGCAATAATCATGCGCGGTGCAAAGGCTGTCTGGATAACGACGATGATGTAGCCGGCAATAATGTAGTAATGCAGTGGCGTGCCAGTGACGATCCGAAAGGTGCCAAGGGCAATACCGATGGCAACGCCAATGGCTACGGCCACACGCAGGCCCCAGATGCTGACTGCGCCGCCCGATACCTGTTGCGCCTTGATGGCGACGGCAATCAGTGCCGGTTCCGCGATGGTCGTGGCAAAGCCGATGGACGCGGCAAACAGGTAGACCCACATGTAGTCATGCCAGCCTATCACCTCGCCAACGGTTGCAGCCGTTTCGAAAATGAACTCGGGGTCGGTAAGCTGGGTGGCCATCAGCTTGCCGAGCGGGAACAGGGCTTCTTCCAGGCCAACCAGGAACAGGGTCAGGCCGATCAGTACATAGATAAAACCGACCAGTACACTTTTCAGGTTTGGTATCCGCTGGCGTAATACCAGTAGCTGGAAACCGGCAATGATGGCGGCAATCGGCAACACATCGGCAACGGTATCGACGGCCGTTTGTGCCAGAACCAGCAGCAGCTCCATCAGATCACCATCCCGTAGCCCATGACAAAGATCATCGGAGTGAGTGAGGCAAAGGCAATCAGCCCGAAACCGTCAATCATGGGATTGCGGCCCTTGATACTTTCCGCCAGTCCGACACCCAGTGCGGTGACCAGCGGTACGGTGACTGTTGAGGTGGTAACACCGCCCGAGTCATAGGCGATACCGATGATTTCGCGTGGCGCCACCGCGGTCATGATGACGACACCGATATAACCGCCGATGATGAAATACTGGATCGGCCAGCCCTTGATGATTCGATAGACACCGACGACGATGGCAAAACCGACCGACAGGGCAACCGTCAGCCGCAGACCGAAGGCATATTCTTCCAGCGCCGCTTCATGTGGTTCGATGAAGCCGGCCCTGGCGGCGACCTCGGCGGCTTCGTCGGCAATGGCGATCAGGGCCGGCTCGGCGATGGTGGTCCCGAATCCCAGCGCAAAGGCAAACAGCAACAGCCACAACAAGCTGCCCTTGCGAGCGAAGGCATTGGCGATGGATTCACCAATCGGGAACAGTGCCTGTTCGAGTCCACGGATAAAGAACGCCAGCCCCAGCACGACCAGCAGGCTGCCAATGAGAATCCGCCCCAGATTCGGCACCGGTTCCTGCAAAACCACGATCTGGAAAAACGCCACGACAAGGACAATCGGCAGTAAATCACGTACACTGGACAGGAGAGATCCAGTGAAGAGACGTAGCTGGTCCAATGCGTTTTATTCCTTGTTTACGTTTAGCTGAAAGCCGTTTATTTCAGGAAAGCCTGCCGCATAGCCTACCATTATGAGCGCCAGTTTATTATTAATCCCGGTTAATTGCTGCACCAGCGCGGGTGCCGATCAATGAGGCCCGGGGTCCGCAGGGCGGCCTACCTGATATCGGCGTTGGCTGTGATCTGTTTCTTTGCATTTCCCGACCCGAATATCGCCATCACTGGCGCGTTGCTGCTGCAAACGCTCGCCTACATTGTGATTGCCGGGCAATCCACCGCGGATGGCATTGTGCTGACCGGAATTACCATCCTGTTGATTGGCCTGCTGCCGGCTGATCACCCGTTGATTCGTAATGAATTTTTTGAACATGTTCGCATCTGGATCATTATCACCGGTGTCGGAGTTGGCCTTGCGGGTATCCTGATGATTGGCTGGAAATTCCGGTCCGGTGCGCGGCATTAACCCGCATTTCTCACGGGGTGGCGAGATGATCGCGCAGGGATTTGGATGGATGAAATACATCCCTGTATTTCACCCCTTCGGGGCCGCTACGCGGTCCAAATCCGTTCCAGACGGATTTGTCACAAGGCATTTTCTGAAGGAGTGGAATAACCATGTGTATTTCCGACTGAAGAAAATGCCTTGTGGATTCAAAGAACCAGCGAGGGCTAGTCAATCCCGTGAGAAATGCGGGTTATAAGGAGGGTGTGATGGCTGAAATGACAGGCAGGTTTATCAGCATACTGCTGCTGGTTGCGGCGTCGGTTAGCCCGGTACAGGCTGCGCTGCGGACCGAGGTGGTGGACTACACGATTGGTGACGAGACATTCAGCGGTTACCTGGCCTGGGATGATGCAATAGCGGGCAAGCGTCCCGGTATCCTGGTGGTGCACGAGTGGTGGGGGCACAACGCCTATGCCCGCAAGCGTGCCGAGATGCTGGCCGGGCTGGGTTATACCGCCTTCGCTCTGGATATGTATGGCAGTGGCAAGCTGGCCGATCACCCGGATGACGCGAAGCAGTTCATGATGGCCGTGACTTCAAGTATGCCTGTGGCCGAGGCCCGCTTTGGCAAGGCGATGGATCTTCTCAAACAGCAGGACAGTGTTGATACTGGGCACATTGCGGCCATCGGGTATTGCTTTGGTGGAGGCATGGTGCTGCACATGGCGCGGGCCGGCATGGACCTTGATGGTGTGGCCAGTTTTCATGGCTCACTTGGTACACAGTCACCGGCACAACCGGGAAAGGTCAAAGCCAAAGTGCTGGTGCTGACAGGTGCGGCTGATCCGTTTACCCCGCCGGAACAGGTGCAGGCGTTTGAACAGGAGATGCAGCAGGCCGGGGTCGATTACACGCTGGTCAGTTATCCGGGCGTCAAGCACAGCTTTACCAACCCGCAGGCCGACAGCTTCGGCAAGCGCTTTGATATGCCTTTGGCCTATAATGAAAAGGCCGACCGTGATTCCTGGGAACGTATGCAGGCCTTTTTCAAGGAGATATTCCGCAAATAAATTGCCACGGAAGAAAATTCCTTATGCGTGTAGCGCAACCATTAAGCCGTAGGAGCGATCGACGTTCTCGCAGGTCGGATTAGCAGCTCCCCCGCCTTTTGTAATCCAGGGCTACAGAAACCATGAAGAAATCCATGCAACGCATGCTGGCCGAGATCGAGAGCGAGGCCGAATACACGCGTTCCCTGACCGGCCGGAAGCGGTTTTCCTCCCGGGTAATGGAGGCCGTGGGCAAGGTGCCGCGCGAGCAGTTCGTCCCGTCCGATTTGAGGCGCTATGCCTTTGACAACAGCCCGTTGCCGATCGGCCAGGGGCAGACCATCTCCCAACCCTACATCGTGGCGCTGATGACGGACCTGCTGGAACTGCAGGCGGACCACACCGTGCTCGAGGTCGGTACGGGTTGCGGCTACCAGACGGCCATCCTGTCGCTGCTCGCCCGGCAGGTGTACACCATCGAAGTGGTGCCGGAGCTGGGTGAGGCCTCGGCACAGCGGCTGCAGGAACTCGGTTACACCAATATCAGCTTTCGGATCGGCGACGGCTCTGCGGGCTGGCCCGGGGACGCGCCCTATAATGCCATTATCGTCACGGCGGCGGCTGCGCAGGTGCCACAGGCACTCATCGATCAGCTCGCACCCGGGGGGCGGCTGGTCATCCCGGTCGGGTTGCCGTACATGCCGCAGGAACTCATGCTGGTGGAAAAGGACGAGCAGGAAAACATACATACCCGCGCTATCCTTGGCGTCGCCTTTGTACCATTGACCGGGGACGGACCCGAACCCGAACCGTAACCATGCAGGACATCACGCTGAGCACGATTGATCTCGTGATCGTCGCCGTCTACTTCCTGCTGGTATTTGCTATCGGATTTTACATGGCGCGGCGTACCCGCAGCGCCGAGGACCTGTTCCTCGCCGGGCGGCGGCTGGGCTGGCTGCCGATCGGCCTGTCGCTGTTTGCCTCGAACATCTCCAGCACCACCCTGATCGGCCTGACCGGCGCTGCCTATACCTGGGGTATCGCCGTGGCGAACTACGAGTGGATGGCGGCCCCGATCCTGGTGGTGTTCGCGCTGTTCCTGGTGCCGCTGTACCTGAATGCACGCATCGGTACGGTGCCGGAGTTCCTGGAATACCGCTATGACCGCTACGTGCGCCGCTATTTTTCCCTGCTGACCATTGTCGCGAATATCGTGGTGGACACAGCGGGCACGCTGTTTGCCGGCGCCATCGTGCTCACCGTGTTCATGCCGGGACTGGACCTGTTCAGCGCCGCGCTGCTGCTGGCGACTATTGCCGGAATCTACACGGCGGCCGGCGGGCTTGCCGCGGTGGTCTATACCGATGTGCTGCAGGCAGTGATCCTGTTAGTCGGGTCCGCGGTGGTTGCCGTGCTCGCGTTTGCGCAACTGGATTTTTCCTGGGCGCAAGTGGTGGCGCAGACCCCGCCCGCGCATCTGTCGCTGATGTTACCGCTCACAGATGAGAACCTGCCATGGCTGGGGACGCTGGTGGGAGTGCCGGTACTGGGATTTTATTTCTGGTGCACCAATCAGTTCATCGTGCAGCGAGTGCTGGGTGCGCGCAGCATTGCCCATGCCCGCCGCGGAGCCTTGTTCGCCGGCCTGCTGAAGCTGCCGGTGCTATTCCTGATGGTATTGCCGGGGGTGATGGCGGGCGTGTTCCTGCCCGGCCTGGAGCAGGGCGACCAGGTGTTTCCCGCACTGATCGGCACGCTGTTGCCGCCAGGCCTGGCGGGGCTGGTGCTCGCGGCACTGGTTGCGGCGCTGATGTCCAGTATCGACTCGACGCTGAATTCGGCCGCGGCCCTGGTGACGCTGGATTTCGTCAAGCCGCTGTGGCCACAACTCACGCCGCGCCACACGGCCTGGATCGGGCGCGCGGCCATCGTGGTGTTCATGGTGCTGTCCGCACTGGTCGCCCCGGCCATCGGCGGCTTTGAGGGTTTGTTCCATTATTTGCAGACAGCACTGGCGTATCTGGTGCCGCCCGTGGTGGTGATCTTTCTGTTCGGCCTGTTCTGGCCGCGTGCAGGGGCGGGTGCCGCACTGGCCACCCTGCTGGGCGGGCATGCCGTCTCCGCAGTGTGTTTTGTCGCCACGCTGGTGGGCTGGCTGGAACTGCACTTTACCCTGATCGCCGGGCTGATCTTTGCCGTGAGCAGCGTGCTGTTCTGGCTGACCGGGCGGGTCACGGCGCCACCGGCGCCGGAGCAGGTCGCCCGCTTCACCTACCGCCCGGAGATCCTGGCACGCACCGTACCGGGCCCGTGGTGGCAGGATTATCGCGTCCAGGCCGCGCTACTGCTGATGTTGACCCTGTGGTTGGTTGTGGCTTTTTGGTAATAGATGTTTCTGAAAAGGGCGCTCCTGTCCTTGTTATGTATCATCAATGATTTCATGTTCAATTCCTTCTTTTCTTAAAACTGAATATGCTTCCTTTATTGTTGTTTCTATATCTATATTTTCAAGCCAATCCATTAGGCCGCCTTTCGGCTTCGTTTACGATAATTATTTAAACGTCTTAGTATTGCAGTTTCTGCTTGTTGTATATTCTCAAGAATGGCAAGAGGGATAAAAACAACATTTTCTTCATCAAAATCTTTCCAGTAATCTTTCTGTCTTGATGCCAGGTTCTTGGCTTTACCTGTTTTTACATTGCTTTTATCAACTCTTGCGCATGTGTCCACATACCTTTTATCCCTTGTTACAGGCATAGGAGAATTTGACAATATTCGCGCCATATAGATACCGGGAGCATTCGGGACGTTAGTATTATTCATGATCTTTTGATATATAACATTGGAACCCATTTTTTATGCGTATTCGTTCCAAAACTGTTGCAATGTGACAAATACGCTATGATTTCTTTTCCACTTTCAGGAGCACGCCATCTACATCTACCACAGTGATATTCTTCCCTGAAGGCATATCCTCACCCACAATCCGCCATGTCGTATCGTCAACATGTAAGATACCGACGCCATTAACAATCGGACTTTGCAATGTAAATGTACGTCCAATGTATTGACGGCTTCTTCGATTGAGTTCAGGTTGATCCGTTTTATCCGGATGTGCTTTCTGATACCGACGGAAGAATGCAATGGACGCAACGGATAGAATTGAGAAGATAACCAGTTGAATCTTCCAGCTTATATCCGGGAACAATATCATGACAGCGCCGACAATAGCCGCCGCCACTGCCAACCATATGAAGAAGAAACCTGAGACAAAAACCTCAAGCAGTAAAAATACGCCTCCAACTATCCACCAATGCCAATAATCGACATTAATGCTTAACACTTCCATCAGGATTGCCCCTGACTGGCAAATGCCTCTTTTGCAAGCTCTGCAATACCGGCAACAGATCCAATCAAACTACTTGCCTCGAGCGGCATAAGGACAAGTTTCTGGTTTTGCGCTGTACCGATTTGTTTTAATGCTTCAATGTACTGTTGAGCGACGAAATAATTGACAGCTTTAACATCACCAGAACGTATAGCCTCTGAGACCATTTTTGTTGCATTCGACTCTGCTTCTGCCTCTCTTTCTCGCGCCTCGGCGTCCCTGAAAGCTGCCTCACGCCTACCCTCCGCCTCTAGAATAACGGCTCGTTTCTCGCCCTCAGCTTGCAAAATATCTGATTGTCTCTTTCCTTCCGCGGTCAGAATAACAGCACGTTTATCCCGCTCAGCCTTCATTTGGCGGGCCATCGAGTCAACAAGATCTTGTGGGGGTTGAATATCCTTAATTTCTATTCGAGTAACCTTAAGCCCCCATGGAGTTGATGCGGCATCAACAACTTGCAAGAGTTTGGCATTAATTACATCGCGCTGGGACAGTAATTCATCAAGGTCCATACCGCCCATGACCGTACGAATGTTGGTCATAGTGAGATTATTGATCGCTCGTTGTAAATCATTCACCTCATATGCCGCCTTTGCAGCGTCAATAATCTGGAAGAACACCACACCGTCGGCACGCACCATGGCATTATCTTTTGTAATCACCTCCTGACTTTCGATATCGAGGACGGTTTCCATCATATTGAGTTTTTGACCAATTCGGTCAATATATGGAACGATCAGGTTCAAACCCGGTGCCAATGTCGTTCGATAACGCCCAAATCGCTCAACCGGCCATTCATATCCCTGGGGCACCGATTTAACCCCCATCCAGACAGTAACAACCCCCAAAGCCAGAATTACCAGAACGAATATTGATACAGTATCCATTGCCCCTCCATTGATGCTTCTATTGGCTATTCCGGGGACAGTATACCCAATTCCTGCGCACCGTTAGCTGATGGTAAATAAGTATACTATCCCCTTAATTGCGTCCTCTTAATTTAATGCCTTGCCGAGAAAGCCATCCAGTCCCTTAATATAGTCCTTTCCACTGACCATAAACCCGTCATTGTGACCACCGTGCAGTTTCAGGAACTGCTTCGGTTCATTGGCGGCATCGAACAGGCGCTCGCCGTTGGTGAAGGGGATGATGTCGTCATTCCGGCTGTGAACGATTAACACCGGGCTGTGGATGTCTGCCAGTTTCTTCCGGGTATCGTACTGGTAGCGGCTCAGCCAGCGGACCGGCAGCCAGGGGTAGAGTGTTGCCGCGATATCGGGCACCGAGGTAAACGCGGATTCCAGGATCACACCGGCGACGGGCTGTCGGGTAGCGAGGTCGGCGGCAACGGGCGCCCCGAGCGAGCGGCCGAACAGGATGATGTGCTCCGGGGGGATGCCGCGCCGATCGACGAGGTACTGCCAGGCGGCATCGATATCCCGGTAGGTACCTTTCTCCGTTGGCTTGCCGGTGCTCTGTCCGTAGCCGCGGTAGTCGAAGATCAATACGGACAGGCCGAGTTCGTGGAATAGCCGGATGGAATCCAGCCGGTGGGAATTGTTGCCGGCATTGCCGTGGCAGAACAGGATTATGCCGCGTGACGGTTCGGCCGGGATGAACCAGGCGTCCAGTTGTTCGTTGTCGCTGGTGGTGAGGGTGAGCGGATCATAGTCCAGGCCGATGACCTCGGGGGTGGCCTGGATCTGCCGGGTGGGCATGTCGGGAAGGTAGAGCAGGTTGGGCTGGTAGAAAAACAGCGCGATAGCGAGCACGACGTAGCCGATGGCGAAGATTGATACGACGGATATGAAGTCGTTCATCTCGAATCAAGTCCTGTTACACGGCGATGCCGCTCTTGTGCCCTTTGGGTAAATCCAAGCTGCGAGAACTTCGATCGCGGATAAATCCGCTCCTGCCTGATGTTCAGATGTGGTTGTTTTGAAGGTTCTTAGTGTTTGGTGATCCAGGTAGATTCCAGTCCGAGTTTTTCCTTGATGGAATCAAAATAGGCCTGGGCATCCCGTCGTGATTCGAAGTTTTCAATGCGCAGGCGGTACATGGTCTTGCCGTTGACCTCGGCGACCTGCTGTTTGGTCGTGACCCCCCTGGCTGCGAATTTTTGCTGCATGCGGTTGGCGGTCTTCGGACCGGCGAAGGAGGCAAGGTTGATAATCCAGCGACCGCTGTCACCGGGTTGTGGAATATCGGTGCCGGTATCTGCTGCGTTTGCCTCAAGATTCTCTGCTGCTGTTGTGACCGGTGCAGGTGCAGGTGTCTCGGGCTCCAGCATGGCAAGTGTGGTTGCCTCCGCTGCTGCTGCCGGGGCCGGGGTGTCTGTTTCGGTATCAGCCCCGGTAACAGCGGGAGCGTCGACAACCGGAACAGCGGTTGCAGCAGTCGGGCTATCGGATGCTGGTGGTGTCTCATCGATGATGATTGTGTCAGCAGTTGTTTCTGCCACCGCCATTTCATTTGCAACGGGTGCTTCCGCAACACTGTCCATTTCCGTCGTTACGGTCTCTGCTACTTCGGTTGCATCCGGTTCCGGTGCTGTCTCGATTGCTTCTGCAGCTGCCGGGGCAGGGGTGTCCGTTTCGGTATCAGCCTCGGTAACAGCGGGAGCGTCGACAACCGGAACAGCGGTTGCAGCAGTCGGGCTATCGGATGCTGGTGGTGTCTCATCGGTGATGATTGTGTCAGTGGTTGTTTCTGCCACTGCTATTTCATTTGCAACGGCTGCTTCCACAACACTGTCTGCTGCCGACGTTACGGCCTCTGTTGCTTCGCTTGCAACCGGTTCCGGCTCGTCCTGTGTGCCCTGGTACACCTCGATTGCAGGTCTGTCGATGTAACCGGCCGCAGGTGCTTGCAGCGATGCGATCATTTCATCGGCTTCGGTGTCGCTTGCCTGCCCGGTGCTGGCCAGGCGGCTGTCACTCAGGCCCGGGCCGGGTGAATCCGTGAAGCTGATGGCCAGGATACTGGTCACCAGGGTGGCAACTGCCAGCATGGCAACGCCACCCATCAGGCGATCAAAGCCGCCTCGCCTGCCGGTGATCTGCGGCTTGCGCGTATGTTTTACAGACCACACCGGGTTACCTTCCTGATCGACCACCACGGACTGGTCCATACCGAGAGACTCCTCGATGTCCTTCCAGGGGCCGGCAGCAAAACCGGCTGCGCCCTCGGTGCGCATCCTGTGCTCGAATTCACGGGTTTTCTGATCGTTACTCTTGGACATGGCTTGCTTCATCTTGCAGGTTGAAAGAACTTCGGAGTGTTCAGGCGTCGATACGCTTGTACTTGATCCGGTGCGGCTGGTCGGCGTCATCGCCCAGGCGGCGTTTGCGGTCGGCCTCGTAGTCGGCATAGTTGCCTTCGAACCAGACTACCTTGCTGTCGCCTTCGAAGGCAAGGATATGGGTCGCGATCCGGTCCAGGAACCAGCGGTCATGCGAAATAACCACTGCGCAACCCGGTAAATCGAGCAGGGCCTCTTCCAGTGCCCGCAGTGTTTCCACATCAAGGTCGTTGGTCGGTTCATCCAGCAGCAGTACGTTGCCACCACTGCGCAGCAGCCTGGCAAGATGTACACGGTTGCGTTCACCACCGGACAGGTCACCGACAAACTTCTGCTGGTCGCTGCCGGCAAAGTTGAAGCGTGATACGTAAGTCCGCGAGTTGATCTCGTACTTGCCGATGGTGATGATGTCCTGGCCATCGGAGATCTCTTCCCAGACGGTCTTCTTGTCATTGAGTGCATCGCGTCTCTGATCGACACAGGCGATCTCGACGGTGTCACCGATGCGCAGTTCGCCGTCGTCAGGTTTCTCGGCGCCGGTCAGCATGCGGAACAGGGTGGTCTTGCCGGCGCCGTTCGGGCCAATAATGCCGACAATACCGCCTTTCGGCAGGTTGAAATTCAGGTCCTCGATCAGCAACTTGTCGCCGAAGCCTTTCTTGAGGTGACTGGCCTCGATGACCAGGTCGCCAAGACGCGGACCCGGTGGAATAAACAACTGTTTGGTCTCGTTGCGTTGCTGTGCTTCCTGTGTCGCGAGTTCTTCGAAGCGGGCGAGGCGTGCCTTGCTCTTGGCGTGCCGGCCCTTCGCACCCTGGCGGACCCACTCGAGTTCGGCCTTCATGGCCTTTTGCCGGGCAGAGACCTGTTTTTCCTCGATTTCGAGGCGTTGTTCTTTCTGCTCCAGCCACGAGGAGTAGTTGCCTTCCCAGGGGATGCCGTGGCCACGGTCGAGTTCCAGGATCCAGCCGGCAACGTTGTCGAGGAAGTAACGGTCGTGGGTCACCGCTACCACGGTGCCGGGATATTCGGCCAGGAAGCGTTCCAGCCAGGCGACACTTTCGGCGTCGAGATGATTGGTGGGTTCGTCCAGCAGCAGCATATCGGGATTCGACAGCAGCAGCTTGCACAGCGCCACGCGGCGATGCTCGCCACCGGAGAGCCTGGTGACATCGGCATCCCATGGCGGCAGGCGCAGGGCCTCGGCGGCAACATCCAGCTTGCGGTCGATGTTGTGGCCATCACCGGCCTGCAGAATGTTTTCCAGCCGTGCCTGCTCGGCGGCCAGCGCGTCAAAATCGGCATCCGGTTCGGAATAGGCGGCGTAGATGGCATCGAGTTGCGCCTGCGCGTCGGTCAGGTTGGACAGTGCCTCCTCGACATTGCTGCGCACGTCCTTGTCCGGGTCCAGTTGTGGCTCCTGCGGCAGGAAGCCGACCTTGATACCGGCCTGCGGGCGGGCTTCACCCTCGATTTCGGTATCCTCACCGGCCATGATCCGCAGCAGACTGGATTTGCCCGAGCCATTCAGACCAAGCACGCCAATCTTCGCGCCAGGGAAAAAGGACAACGAGATATCGTTCAGAATCAAACGCTTGGGTGGCACCACCTTGCCCACGCCATTCATGGTGTATACATACTGAGCCATGGAAACATCACATCCGGATAAAACGGGGAGGCATATTATAGGTTCATTCACGCCAAAAGACAGGCGGGCTAGACTTGGGACTATGTCTACCTGTGTCTATATCGGCGAGGCACTCGCCCGTTACGGTTTCGGTGAGGGTCACCCGTTCGGGCCGGACCGCATGGGGGTATTCTGGAAGGAGGCGCAGGCGGCCGGTCTTGAGCCGCGGGTCGAGGTCTGTGCGCCGGTGTCCGCTGATCGTGCCAGTATCGAGCGCTTTCATACCCCGGCCTACGTGGAACGGGTCATCGGCCAGTCGGCCACCGGTTCCGGTTATCTCGATCTTGGTGATACGCCGGCATTTCCGGGTGTCTATGAAGCAGCAGCGGTGGTTGTTGGCAGCGTACTGGATGCCGTTGATCGCCTGATGACAGCTCAGTGCCGCCGCGCCTTCGTGCCGATTGCCGGTTTGCATCACGCCCGCCGCGACAGTGCCGCCGGTTTCTGCGTGTTCAATGACTGCGGGGTTGCCATCGAGACATTACGCTCGGTCTATGGTCTTAAGCGCATCGCCTATGTTGATATCGATGCCCATCACGGCGATGGCGTGTTTTATGCATTCGAGGCCGATCCGGGCCTGATCTTCGCTGACCTGCACGAGGATGGCCGGTTTCTGTATCCCGGCACCGGTGCCGCGGAAGAAAGCGGTAGCGGTGTGGCGACTGGCACCAAGCTCAATCTGCCAATGCCGATGGGCGCCGATGATGAGACGTTTTATGCGGCCTGGGAACAGGCCGAGGCCTTTGTCGAGGCAGCGGCCCCGGAATTTATCCTGCTGCAGTGCGGCGCCGACAGTATCGCCGGGGATCCCATAACCCATCTGCAGTATTCACCGGCCGCCCACCGGCATGCGGCCAGGCGCCTGTGTGCATTGGCAGATCGGCACTGTGCCGGCCGGCTGCTGGCCATGGGCGGGGGTGGCTACAACCGCCGCAACCTGGCACAGGCCTGGACAGCGGTGCTGTCAGCATTGTCAGGTTAGCCAGTGTCTGCCAGATCGGCTATCATTTCCAGCTTGTCGGGGAACCCTGCCCCGTATCAGGAAAATTGAATGTTTAACAAAGACATGCAAATTGCCGGTTATGACGAGGAACTGTCAGTCGCCATCCAGGGCGAGCGCCGGCGTCAGGAAGAACATATTGAACTGATTGCCTCGGAAAACTACGCCAGTCCGCGGGTGCTGGAGGCACAGGGTTCGGTGCTGACCAACAAGTATGCCGAGGGCTATCCGGGCAAGCGTTACTACGGCGGTTGTGAATATGTCGATGTGGCCGAACAACTGGCGATCGACCGGGTCAAGCAACTGTTCGATGCCGACTATGCCAACGTCCAGCCGCATTCCGGCTCGCAGGCCAATGCCGCGGTCTACCTGGCATTGTTGAAACCGGGTGACACCATCCTCGGTATGAGCCTCGCCGACGGCGGTCACCTGACCCATGGCTCGAAGGTGAATTTTTCCGGCAAGCTGTTCACTGCCGTGCAGTATGGTCTGAACAACGACACCGGCGAGATCGACTACGACCAGGTCGAGGCGCTGGCAAAGGAACACCAGCCGAAGATGGTAGTGGCCGGATTCTCTGCCTACTCGCTCAAGGTCGACTGGCAGCGCTTTCGCGATATTGCCGACAGTGTCGGTGCCTGGCTGTTTGTCGACATGGCGCACGTCGCCGGTCTGATTGCCACCGGGCTGTATCCGAGCCCGGTCAACATCGCCGATATCACGACCTCGACAACCCACAAAACCCTGCGCGGGCCACGTGGTGGCATTATCCTCGCGCGTGGCAACGAGGAGATCGAAAAGAAACTCAATTCCATGGTGTTCCCGGGGACGCAGGGCGGGCCGCTGATGCACGTCATCGCTGCCAAGGCCGTGGCCTTCAAGGAGGCACTGGAACCGGTCTTCCGTGATTACCAGCAGCAGGTGCTGGACAATGCCCGGGTCATGGTGGCCGTGTTTATCGAGCGCGGCTTTGATGTGGTTTCCGGTCGTACCGATGATCACCTGTTCCTGGTCAGCTTTATCGAAAAGGGGCTTACCGGCAAGGAAGCGGATGCGGCACTTGGCGCTGCCAATATCACCATTAACAAGAATGCCGTACCGAATGACCCGCAATCACCGTTCGTGACCAGTGGTATTCGTGTTGGTACGCCAGCCGTGACGACGCGTGGTTTCGGCGAAGCCGAGGTGCGGGAACTGGCCGGCTGGATGTGTGACATACTGGACGATGTCAATAATCAGCAAACTATCGCCACGGTCAAGAGCAAGGTGCTCGACCTGTGCAAGCGTTTCCCTGTTTACGGTTAGCCGGATCAGCAACGATGTACTGTCCATTTTGCAAGGCCGAAGATACCAAGGTAATTGACTCGCGGCTCGCCAGCGAAGGCATGCAGGTGCGTCGGCGCCGTGAGTGTCTGGCATGCGGGGAACGTTTTACCACGTTTGAGTCGGCCGAGCTGGTGATGCCCCGCATCATCAAGAGTAACGGTGCACGCGAACCCTTCGACGACAAGAAGTTGTCCGCAGGTATATTGCGGGCACTTGAAAAACGTCCGGTAGATTCTGAAAGTGTTGATGCTGCCCTGAGCCGTATACAGCATCGCCTGCGTGCCAGCGGCGAACGCGAGATCCAGTCGCGCATGCTGGGTGAGTGGGTTATGTATGAGTTGAAAGAACTCGACCAGGTAGCGTTTGTCCGTTTTGCATCGGTGTACCGCAGTTTCGAGGACGTGAATGAATTTCGCGAGGCAATCGAACGGCTGGAGATGGAACCCACTGCCGAGGACAAGAAGGACCAGATCTCGCTGCTGCCGGAAGAGTAGCCGGTCATTCGCCGGCATGCCGGCGCCTGCAGATTCCCGATGATGTATTTACTCACCTGTTTATTCCCCGCGATTGTTGCCTGAGCATGTTTTCCGCTGACGACCACCGATTCATGGCGCAGGCCCTGCGACTTGCCGAACGCGGGCTGTATACCACCGACCCGAATCCACGGGTCGGTTGCATTGTTGTGAAAGACGGGGTGGTGGTCGGCGAAGGCTGGCATCAACGCGCCGGCAGCCCGCATGCTGAAGTACATGCCCTGCAGCAGGCGGGGGACAATGCGGCCGGTACGACGGCCTACATCACACTGGAACCCTGCGCTCACCATGGCCGCACACCGCCTTGCACCGAGGCATTAATCAAGTCAGGGCTGTCCCGGGTGGTTGTCGCCATGCAGGACCCCAATCCGCAGGTTGCCGGGCAGGGCCTGCAGGCCCTGCGGGATGCCAGTGTCGAGACGGAGGCCGGCTTGCTGGCCGGGGATGCCGAGGCCCTGAATCCCGGTTTCGCAATGCGCATGCGCAATGCCCGTCCCTGGGTGCGTTGCAAACTGGCGATGAGCCTGGACGGCCGCACCGCGATGGCCGGCGGTGAAAGCCAGTGGATCACCGGTACAGCGGCGCGCGAAGATGTGCACCGCTTGCGTGCCCGCAGTTCCGCCATCATGACCGGCATCGGCACCGTGCTGGCTGACGATCCATCACTGACAGCGCGGCTGGATGGCCACGATGCGGGTACCTTGCTGCAGCCAATCCGGGTGGTGCTTGACAGTGACCTGAAGTTGCCACCGCAGGCGAAGTTGCTGGAGCAGCCGGGTGAGACACTGGTGGTGACCGGTGACGTTGATGGTGCACGGGAAGCGGCGCTGGCACGGCCGGGGGTGTCGATAGTGACCCTGCCGGTACACAAGGGCCGGCTCCAGCTGATGGCGGTATTGCAGTACCTTGCACACCTGGAAATCAATGAAGTGCATCTGGAGGCCGGTGCGCGCCTGTCCGGTGCCATGCTGGCCGCCGGCCTGGTGGATGAACTGGTGATCTACATGGCGCCACACCTGATGGGTGATGCAGCGCGTGGCCTGTTTCATCTGCCCGGGCTGAAAAAGATGGAGCAGCGCATGCAGTTATTGGTCAGTGATGTTCGTGCAGTTGGACAGGATTGGCGGATAACTGCGCAGGTAGCAGTCTAGGTTGGAAATACCACAGCCACAGAGGACACAGAGTTCACAGAAGGGATAGAACTAATATTTTTCCCTGTGCACTCTGTGATCTCTGTGGCAGGTTTATTCTGAATCATATAAATACCCACAACGGATATATCGGATTAATTAAATTGTCATGTTCACAGGAATCATACAGGCCATTGGCAAGATCACTTCGCTGCAAGCGCGTGGCGGTGACATGCGGATCGGTATCGATACCGGCAAGTTGACCATGGCCGAGGTCGCGCTCGGTGACAGCATCGCCGTCAGTGGCGTTTGCCTGACCGTGGTTGAACGATCACCGGCCGGTTTTCATGCCGATGTTTCGGGCGAGACATTGCAGTGCACCATTATCGGCAAGCTTGCCGTTGGTGACAGCGTCAATCTGGAAAAGGCGCTGACCCTGGAGACGCGACTGGGCGGGCACCTGGTCAGTGGGCATGTCGACGGTGTTGGTCATGTGGTCTCGCGTGTCGAGGACAGCCGTTCGGTGCAGTTTACCTTGCGGGCACCGGATGCACTGGCGCGTTATATCGCTGCCAAGGGCTCCATCACCGTTGATGGTGTCAGCCTGACAGTCAATGCCGTCAACGGTGCCGAATTCGAGCTCAATATCGTGCCGCATACCCTGCTGGAGACGACCCTGTCCGGTTACCGTGCTGGCCGTGAGGTGAACCTGGAAGTGGACCTGGTGGCCCGTTACCTGGAGCGCCTGTTGCTCGGTGAACGGGCAGCCGAACCGCCGTCGGGCGGGATCACGCGGGAAACGCTGGCGGACAGCGGTTTCCTCGAAGACGGCGGCTGACTGGCCGTTTGCCAATACAACCTATCTATAAAGCAAGAGTGTCAAGGTACTGATTTACAGGTAATATGCCTGTTCTCCTGGCGATGTAAAGTTGGAACACGCAGCGGCCAGCCTGTATCCCGGCCGTCAGAAACACTATGTCACTGAATACCACAGACGAACTCGTTGAAGACATTCGCAAGGGTCGCATGGTCATCCTGATGGATGATGAAGATCGTGAGAATGAGGGCGACCTGGTGATGGCCGCCGAACGTGTGCGCCCGGAAGATAT
>JBDLJX010000040.1:0-24809 GCA_039714155.1 Pseudomonadota bacterium
CTCTTGTAAAGGGCACGCCATTCCCTGCGAGACGCGCCTTGCAGCTAACGGCTTCTCGTCTCGCTGATACGTACACGTTATCCGTTACACCACACTAGGTGCCACCGATGCATGAACTCGCCGTTTGTCAGGCCCTGATCGAGCAGGTCGAGGCCATCGCCAGGGAACGTTTTGCCCAGCGCGTCGATACGATCCGGGTAAGTATCGGGCCGTTGTCCGGCGTCGAACCCCGTCTGCTTGAGCAGGCCTTCCCCCTTGCCAGTGCCGGCACCATCGCCGACGAGGCACGGCTGGAACTGGAATGCCAGCCGCTCAAGGTCAGTTGCGACCAGTGTGGCCAGGTCACCGATGCCCTGCCCTCGCGGCTGGTCTGTGGCGTGTGCGGCGACTGGCATACCCGGCTGGTCAGTGGTGATGAACTGGTGTTGAGCCGGGTTGAGCTGACCCAGGATGAGAATGACAGCGATGCACCTGAACCTGTTATAACGGATAACCGGTGACGGGTAACTCAAGGGAACAAGCGAAATGTGTGACACCTGTGGTTGCAATGTAACGCACGGCAATGCCCACCTGCTAAAACCCGGTGGCCGGCTGGAAAAAACCGCGGATGGCCGCGAGGCCGTTGCGGTCCTGCACGGCCTGTTAGACGAAAATGACCGCACCGCGGCGCACAACCGCGAGCATTTCAACCGCCACAAGGTGCTTGCCGTCAACCTGATGTCATCGCCCGGCGCCGGCAAGACTTCGTTGCTGGAAGCCACCATTGACGCCCTTGCCGGTACGCTGCGGGTTGCCGTTATCGAGGGCGATCTCGAAACCGAGAACGATGCCAGCCGCATCCGCGCCCGCGGTGTCGAGGCCATCCAGATCACCACTGGCAGCGCCTGCCACCTTGATGCCCACATGGTGCACGATGCCCTGCACCACATGGCACTCGATGGCCTGGACATACTCTTCATAGAAAATGTCGGCAACCTGGTGTGCCCGGCCAGCTTCGACCTCGGCCAGCACCACAACGTCACCCTGCTGTCGGTACCGGAAGGTGATGACAAGCCGGCCAAGTACCCGGTCATGTTCCGCGCATCCGACCTGATGCTGCTGACCAAGGCCGACCTGTTGCCGGTGCTGGATGATTTCAATCCCGACAAGGCGCGACGCTACCTGCAGGAACTGGCCAACCCGTCACCGGTGTATGAACTGTCGGCAAAAACCGGGGCTGGTATGCAGCAATGGCTGGCGTGGCTGCAGGATGAGTTGACCAGTCTGCGGCAAGCACCGGAAGCGGATCGTCAGCAACGCGCATGAGCACCGCCGCCGCATCGCACTGGCTCAAACAGATCTGTGCCCTGCCGCTGCAGGACAAGGACAAGATCAAGATCATGAACGTCTGTGGCGGCCATGAGCGTTCCATTACCATGGCCGGCCTGCGTAGCGCACTGCCGGACAATATCGAACTGGTCCCCGGCCCGGGTTGCCCGGTCTGCATCTGCCCGGAAGAGGACGTCTTCGAGGCCATCCAGCTGGCCCTCAATGAAAACATCATCCTGGTCGCCTTTGGTGACATGCTGCGGGTGCCGGTCAACGCGCCGAAAAAGGATGCCCGTTCACTGGAACAGGCACGCGCCATGGGCGCCGATGTCCGGCCGATTGCCTCGCCTTCCGAGGCCGCCCGCATCGCCCGCGAACATCCCGACACCCCGGTGGTGTTCTTTGCTGCCGGTTTCGAGACCACCACCGCGCCGGTCGCCGCCATGCTGGTCGAGGGTGTACCGGAAAATCTGTTCGTATTGCTGTCCGGCCGGCTCACCTGGCCGGCGGTGGCCTTGCTGCTCGATTCCGACACACCCGGCTTCGATGCACTGGTGGCACCCGGCCATGTCTCAACCATCATGGGACCGGAGGAATGGCAGTTCGTTGTCGACAAGCACAACATCCCGGCCGCAGTGGCCGGCTTCACCCCGGAAAGCCTGCTGGCCGCCATGTATTCCACCCTGCGGCAGCTGCTGGAAGACCGCCATTTCCTGGATAACTGCTACCCGGAACTGGTGCGCCCCGGCGGCAACCCGGCCGCCCGCCGACAACTGCAGACCGCCCTCGATGTCACTGACGCCAACTGGCGTGGCGTTGGCGTGATTCCCGATTCCGGCTTTGCCATCAACACGGCCTACCAGGCACACGATGCGCGCCGCGAGTTTCCATCCTATGCGGATGATGCCCGCAAGCGCGCCGGCGAAATGCCACCGGGCTGTGACTGCGCCAAAGTCGTGCTCGGCAAGATCTATCCGAATGAATGCCGGCTGTTCGGGGTTGCCTGCCAGCCGCGCCACCCGATTGGCCCGTGCATGGTCTCGGACGAGGGCGCCTGCCGCATCTGGTGGTCCGGCGGCGTGCGTGAACCGGTCCAGAAACCGAAACGAATGGCGGCCACATCCGGGTAGGGTGCGCCGTGCGCACCACGAAGCAATCAAAGGCCGGCACGCAGAACGTGCATAAGGATTTTGCCGCACAGGTCACTGCGCATCGCATCGTGGTCAGCGGACGCGTCCAGGGCGTCGGCTTCCGGCCGTTTATCTACCGGCTTGCCACTGGGCAGCAGTTGTCCGGCTGGGTGCTGAACCGCGTCGGCCAGGTTGAAATCCATATCCAGGGACCGGCCGCGGCACTAGCGCAGTTTGAACGCCTCCTGATTGCCCAGGCACCACCACTCGCCCGTCCACACATCGAATCTTCCACAACCGTCGACCCGGCAGACCTGACCGGGTTTGCCATCCACGCAAGCATCAGCGCCGGCGCCGCCAGCATCCACGTACCACCGGACCTGTTTACCTGTGATGACTGCCTGCGTGAACTGAACGATCCCGCCGACCGCCGTTATCACTACCCGTTCATCAACTGCACCCAGTGCGGGCCGCGCTATACCCTGATCCGTGACCTGCCCTATGATCGGCCGAGCACCACCATGGCCGGCTTCGAACTCTGCCCGGACTGCCGCAAGGAATATGAAAACCCGGCTGACCGGCGTTTCCATGCCGAGCCGGTGGCCTGCCCGGTGTGTGGGCCGGCGCTGACATTCAGGACACCGGCAGGCAATACCGTCGATGGCAATGATGCTGCGTTGCAGGCCTGCATTGACGCCATCCGTACCGGCAGTATCGTCGCCATCAAGGGCATTGGCGGTTATCACCTGGTCTGCGATGCCGGCAATGACAACGCCATCGATACGCTGCGGGCGCGCAAACCACGACCGCACAAACCACTCGCAGTCATGTTCCCGGCACCGCCTGCAGCGCCACTGGCGGCAGTCAGCAAGGCCGTACACCTGGGCAACACACAGGAAGAACTGCTGCTGTCGGCGGCGCGACCGATCGTACTGGCACAGCAGCGCGACGAAGGTGCGCTCTCTGATCGGGTCGCACCCGGCCTCGACGAGATCGGTGTCATGCTGCCCTACAGTCCGCTGCATCACCTGCTGCTGAATGCTTGCGGGGTACCGCTGGTGGCAACCTCGGCGAACATCAGCGGTGAGCCGGTGCTGACCAATAACCGTGAAGTGGAAGCGCGGCTCGCCCATGTCGCCGATGCCTGCCTGCATCACAACCGTCCGATAGAACGACCGGCCGACGATCCGGTGTACCGCCTCATTGGCAATGTACCCCGCCCTGTCCGACTCGGCCGGGGTGTGGCACCACTGGAATGCGATCTGCCATTCACACTGGCACAGCCGGTTATCGCCGTTGGCGGCCACATGAAAAACACCGTGGCGCTGGCGTGGGACTCGCGCCTGGTGGTGTCGCCACATATCGGCGACATGGGCAATGCACACAGCCTCAAGGTATTCGAACAGACGGTCACCGACCTGCAGTCGCTGTATAACGTCAGCGCCACCACCGTGCTCTGCGATGCACACCCCGGCTATGCCACCAGCCGCTGGGCTGAACACTGCGGCCTGCCGGTTGCAAAGATATTCCATCACCATGCGCATGCCTCTGCGGCATATACTGATGACAGTGATACTGACTGGCTGGTGTTTACCTGGGACGGTGTCGGCTATGGCGCCGATGGCAGCCTCTGGGGTGGCGAGGCCCTGCTCGGCCGGCCCGGCGGCTGGCAGCGTGTTGCCAGCCTGCGGCCCTTCCACCTGCCCGGTGGTGAACGTGCGGGTCGTGAGCCCTGGCGCAGTGCCGCGGCGCTGTGCTGGGAAACCGCAACGCACTGGCCGGAACTGCCGGCAAATGCCGGTCTGCTCCGGCATGCCTGGGAACGCCGCATCAACACGCCGCAGACCAGTGCTGCCGGCCGCCTGTTCGATGCCGCCGCGGCGCTGACCGGTTTATGTCAAACCGCCAGTTTCGAGGGTCAGGGCCCGATGCTGCTGGAAGCGGCCAGCAAGACCCGGGGCGAACCGGTAGCCATGCCATTAACGCAGGATGACGCCGGCCTGTGGCTGAGTGACTGGGCGCCGCTGCTGCCGGTGCTGCTGGATGACAGGCGCTCGACGGTAGAACGTGCGGCCGTGTTTCATGCCAGCATGGCACACGCCCTGCTCGACCAGGCACAGCGCATCCGGGAATCACATGGCGTTACCCACATCGGTCTGTCCGGTGGCGTCTTCCAGAACCGTGTACTGACCGAGCTGGCGTCCGGGTTGCTGGAGGCCGACGGTTTTACTGTGCACATCCCGGAAACAGTCCCCGCCAACGATGCCGGCTTGAGTTACGGCCAGGTGATCGAGTACGGGATGGTGCTCAAGCCATAGGGTGCGCCGTATGCACCGCCAGCCGTAGCCGGAGGGCCTTGTGCAGTTCCATGACGACCAGCACAGTCAGCGCCAGACCCAGCAGCTCCAGCCAGTGTTGCGGTGCGATCGGCTGGATGCGCAGCACATCGCTGATCCACGGGGTATACATGGCACCGATGTGAATCAGCTGTGCCGCCGCCGTCCCGAACAGCAGCAGCGGGTTACGCATCGGGTTGTGCCGGAATGTCGACAGACTCTCCGAGCGGCTGTTGAAAACATGGATATTCTCGAACAGCACCATCAGCATCAAGGTTCCATTGCGTGCCTCGTCCAGCGAGAAGCCGCGTTCCAGCAGCAACTGGAACAGCAGAAAGGCAACGCTGCCGATAACCAGCGCCGACAGGACGACGCGTTCGATCATCAACCGGTTGAAAATCGATTCTCGCGGTGGTCGCGGCGGACAACGCAGTTCGTCACCCTCGCCCGGCTCGAACGCCAGCGCCACGTCCTGAATGCCGTTGGTCACCAGATTCAGCCACAGCAGCTGTACCGCCAGCAGCGGCAGCGGCAGGCCGGTCAGCAGCGCCAGGGTGAACAGCACCAGCTCCGCGGCACCGGTCGAGATCAACAGGAAAATCACCTTGCGCACATTGGCGTAGGCAATGCGTCCCTCCTCGACGCCGGCCACAATCGAGGCAAAGTTGTCATCGGTGATGATCAGGTCCGCGGTCTCGCGGGCCACGTCGGTGCCGCTCCGGCCCATAGCCACGCCGACCTGGGCCGCGCGCAATGCCGGCGCATCGTTGGCGCCGTCACCGCTGACCGCGACGAAATGACCGTTACGCTGCAGCGACCGGACAATGTCCAGCTTCTGCTGCGGTTCCACCCGCGCGAATACCCGGGCACGGTCCGTGAACCGGTCCATGGCGGCCTCGTCTCCCGCCTGCCGGAGCGCCGGCCCGGTGATCACTTCATCCGCTGACTCCACCAGCCGCAGTTCGCGGGCAATGGCAAAGGCCGTTGCCGGGTGGTCGCCGGTCAGCATCGCCACCCGGACGCCAGCCGCCCGGCAGGCCTTCACCGCCGCCTTCGCCTCGGGTCGCAGCGGGTCGATCAGGCCGACCAGCCCGATCAATGTCAAGTGCCCGAGGTGCTCCTCGGAGAACGCCTCCTGTGGCCCCAGTTCGATGCCACCGGCCGCCAGGGCCATGACACGGTAGCCCTGGGTGGCCAGCGCCTGCGCCTGCCGTTCCACCACGGAACGGTCCAGCGCCACCGGGCCTCCGGGTGCGGCCATGGTGTTGCACATCGGCAGCAGGCGTTCCAGTGCCCCCTTGGCGGAGACATGTTGCTTGCCATCCTTCTCATTCAGGCTCGCCGAGAACAGGCGCTCCGATTCAAACGGGATGGTCGCAATCTCCGGCATGGCATTGACGACCTCCGCCTGTGTCACGCCGGCCTTGTGCGCCATCACCAGCAAGGCAACATCGACAGCATCGCCGTGTCGGGCCCAACCGTGATCACGA
Source organism: Pseudomonadota bacterium (assembly GCA_039714155.1). Lineage (GTDB taxonomy): Bacteria > Pseudomonadota > Gammaproteobacteria > UBA9214 > UBA9214 > SZUA-186. Next base: position 6,265 of record JBDLJX010000040.1, read on the forward strand.
TGCGCGAGCAAGCCCTCGTTGGCCAGCACCGCCGCCTGGCACAGCCAGCCCAGCATGGCACCCTCCTCCGGCAACGGGCTACCCCGTGCTGTGAGAATGCTGCCTTCCGGTTCCAGACTGTCGCCGGTGACCTCCCACGGCTCGTCGCCGGGAAACACAATCCGGCGCGCCGTGAGCTGGTTGACAGTCAGGGTGCCGGTCTTGTCGGTGGCGATAAAGGTGCAGGAACCGAGCGCCTCCACCGCCAGCAGTCGCCGGACGATGACATGCCGTCGGGCCATGCGCCGCATGCTGATGGCCAGCGCCACCGTGAGCGCGACCGGCAACCCCTCCGGAATGGCCGACACGGCCAGCGCCACGGCAAGCAGGAAGATTTCGTCCAGTGGCATGCCGCGGCCCAGTGCGACACCGGCCATCAGCAAGGCGGCCACGCCAATCAGAATGGCCACGCGGCGGGTAAACCGTTCCATTCGCACCAGCAGCGGTGCCTTGGTTGGCGGCTTGCCGAGCACGGCGGAGGCGATACGTCCAAGTTCCGTGTTTAGCGCCGTGCTCGTCACGACACCGCGAGCACGTCCCCGGCTGACGAGCGTACCGGCAAAGGCCATGTTGACCCGGTCACCAAGCGGGCTGTCCACTGGCGGCAGTTCGTCCGCACGCTTGAACACCGCGACAGATTCGCCGGTCAGCAGGGACTCGTCCACTTCCAGGTCATGGCTAACAAGCAGGCGCATATCGGCCGGGACGCGCTCACCCGATTCCAGCAGCACGATATCGCCGTGCACCAGTTCTTCCGCATCGCGTTCATAGGTGTCGCCCTCGCGCAAAACCCGGCTCCGCGTGGTGACCAGCTGCTGCAGGGCCGTCGCGGCACGCTGGGCTGAGTATTCCTGGGCGGTACCGATAATGGCATTCAGCAACAGCACCGCGCAGATAAAACCGGCGTCGGACCACTCACGGATTGCCAGCGACACCAGTGCAGCCGCCACCAGCACGTAAATCAGCGGGCTGGCGAATTGGTGCATGAAGACGCGGGCAATGCCCGGCGGTTCAGCTGCCGGCAGGGCGTTGCGTCCGCAGCGTTGCAAACGCGTGGCGGCTTCAGCATGGCTCAGGCCGTTCGGCGAGCTGTGCAAACCGGCGAGTACGTCCCCGGCCGGCCGGGCATGGGGCGCCGGCAGGGAATACGGCGCGGCAGCAGCGGGGGACGATTCCCCGTTCACGCGGCACGGCCTGTGGTGTTGTGCCCTGACGCCCGGGACCGGGCGGCGGGCGATACCGGGCTATCCATAATATTCCTTGCGGAACGACTCGATCAGCGCGGCGGCATCCTCTTCAATAACACCCATGGTATTGAGCACCGCCCCGCCGATCTGCAGGCTGGCTTCCAGTGTTTCCGAAATGGCAACGGTTGCTCCGGCCTGCAACAGCTGCTCGCAGTGATGCCGGTCACGCCCGCGTGAGTGGATGGCGATCCCCGGGTAATGCTGTCGCAGGATATTGACCAGCCGCACGGCAGGTGCGGCCTGGTCAAGCGTGCATACCAGCACGCTGGCCTGCCCGGCGCCCGCCGCCTTCAGCACATCGACCTGGGCGGCATCGCCGTAGAAGACCGGAAAGCCGCCCCGCCGGCCTTCCAGTACGCGGTCTGCATTACTATCGATGGCGAGGTAGGGGATATTGCCGGCCTGCAGGATTCTCGCCACCCGTCGTCCCACGCGGCCGAAACCGGCAATGATGACATGCGGCTGGCCGGCATCGATATGGTCAGTACTGACATCGTGCCGGACTGCCGCACTGGTCAGGCACCGGTTAAGTAATTCGCAGAGATTCGCCATTAATGGCGTGGTAACCATGGTCAGCACCACCAGCAGGATCAGGAACTGGAAAAGATCTTGCGACAACATGCCGCTCATGGTCGCCAGTCCAAACAGCACGAAGCCAAATTCCCCGCTCTGCGACAGCAACAGCGATACCCGCGTGGCATCCGGCGTGCCGACCCCCATGAGACGGCACAGCCCCCAGAGGATGACGGCCTTGACCAGTAGCAGGCCGAGCACCAGTCCGGCAATCAGGACGCCCTGACTGGCCAGCAGGCCAAAATCAATGGACATGCCGACGCCCATGAAAAACAGGCCAAGCAGGATGCCGCGAAACGGCTTGATATCGGCAATCACCTGATGCCGGTAGTGAGAGTCCGCCATCATCAGCCCTGCAAGGAATGCTCCCAGCGCCAGTGACAGGCCCACCTCTTGCGTCAGCCACGCCGTACCCAGCACCGCGAATACGGCCGCGGCGGTGAACACTTCCGTCGTGCGGCTGACCGCCACCAGCCGCAGGATCGGGGACAGGAAAAACCGGCCAACAAGGATAACCAGGGTAATAACGAGCACGGCATTCAATATCGCGAACTCGATGCCCTCCAGCAGCGTGGTTTCCGCGGCAAGCAGTGACACCAGCGTCAGCAGCGGCACCACCGCCAGGTCCTGCAGCAGCAGTACGGAAAATGCCGTGCGCCCGTGATGCGTTGCCATTTCACCGCGCTCGGTCAGGATCTGCAGGACAAATGCCGTCGAGGAGAGCGCCAGACTGAAGCCGATAATCACGGCTGTCTTGGGCGGCTGATTGAACAGCAGGGCCAAACCGGCGATGGCCAGCCCGGTCACTATCACCTGTGCGGTGCCCAGGCCGAACACCATGCGCCGCATGGCCCACAGGCGTGCCGGCTTCAGTTCGATGCCGATGATGAACAGCAGGAAAACAACGCCGAACTCGGCGATCTGCCGGATTTCCTCGATCTGGTCGATGAAACCAAGCCCCCAGGGGCCAACGACGGCACCGGCAGCCAGGTATCCCAGTACCGAACCCAGGCCCAGCCGCTGGAAGACCGGCACGGCGATGACCGCCGCCGCCAGCAGGGCCAGTATGTCTGCGAGGTAATGGGTTTCCGTCATGTCATACTAGTGCTCTATCCATGTGATAATTGCTGAATCCGTAATTATCACATGGATAGAGCACTGGTACTCCTTCAAGATGATATTACCGGGTTCAGCGCTCCTGTGGTGTTTCGCAGCAAGGCGCCGTGCGCAGGCAATGGCCTTAGTCCTTGTCAAGCACGGCAACGCCGCTGCGGGGCACCACAGGAGCGCCCGAAGGGTTGGTCTGTCAGCGTCCATGGCTGCGTTGCGCCTCTTGGAAAGGACTATGGCCATTCCCTGCGAGGCGCGCCTTGCCCTGAACACTGACAGACCAACTGAACCCGGTAATATCATCTTGAAGGAGTACTAGTATGGAGCACAAACCGGAACGAGTACCTCGTATGCAGGATACCCACATCTCGCTCGCCCACGGCAACGGCGGGCGATTCATGCGTGAGCTGATCGATGAGGTCTTCGCGCGCCACCTGGCCAACCCGGCGCTCGACGTCCAGGCGGATGCCGTTACGCTGACGCTCGACAGCAGCGAACTGCTGTTCACCACCGATGGCTTTACCGTGCAGCCACTGGAATTTCCCGGTGGCAATATCGGCTCACTGGCCGTGCACGGCACCACCAATGACCTGGCGGTTGCCGGCGCCATCCCGAAATACCTGAGCCTGAATGCCTTCATCGAGGAAGGCATGGAAATCACGCAACTGGAACGCATCATCGAGAGCCTGGCTGCAACCGCCAGGGAGATCGGTGTCGCAGTTGCGGCCGGTGACACCAAGGTACTGCGCCGCGGCGAAGGTGGCGGCCTGTACCTCGCCACTACCGGCATCGGCATCCGCAGCGGCCACCGGCTTGGCCTTGATCTCATCAGGGACGGTGATGTCATCATTGTCAGCGGCCCGGTTGGCGATCACGGCATCGCCGTCATGCTGGCCCGTGAGGAATTCGGCCTGCACGGCGATGTCTCCTCCGATGCCGCCAGCGTGCTGCCACTGACGCAGACAGCACTGGAACACGCCGGCCTGCGTTTCATGCGCGACCCGACCCGTGGCGGGCTGGCGACGGTATGCCATGAACTGCAGCGCGCCACCGGCATGGGCGTGACCGTTCGCCAGGCGGATATCCCGATCAGGGACCCGGTGCAGTCGGTCTGCGACATGCTCGGCTATGATCCAATGTATCTTGCCTGCGAGGGCCGGGTTGTTGCTGTCATTGATCCAGCGGAAGCCGAAACACTGCTGGAGACATGGCGGGCCTTGCCGGAAGGCAGGGACGCCGCGCTTGTCGGACATCTCGACAAGTCCGGGCAGCGCGTCACACTGGCAACGGAACTGGGCGGTGAACGTATCCTCGAGGAGCTCGAGGATGACCCCCTGCCACGGATCTGCTGACCGGCAGGCCAGTCAAGTGAACTTCCATCAGTATCGGCTGCACCTGTTAAACCGGAATTAAGCAGGCCTGTCATGTCCAGCCATATTTTCAATCTGCTGATCGGTTTACGCGGCGTCACAGAGGACGAACAGCCGGCCGCCAGGCGCTGGGCCAGCCGTTTCGAACTGCCAATGATTCTGCTGGCCATCTGGATACTGATCGAGTGGTATCTGAGTGCAAAAGGCATTTATCCTGCAACGCTTGACCGGATTACCAACTGGAGCATCTGGCTGTTTTTTGTCCTTGAAACGGTAGTGCTTACCAGCCTGGTGGAGAACAAGTTCCGTTATCTGCGCAACAACTGGATGAACCTGCTTATTATCAGCGCAGGTGTACCCTTGTTGTGGGGAGGTGGCACCTATGCCGCCGCCTTGCGGACACTTAGACTGCTGCTGATGTTCCCGTTGTTGCTGAGCACTTCGGGGACCGTGCGCAAGATTCTGACGCGAAATTATCTGGGTACGACTTTGCTGGTTGCGCTGGCATTCACCCTGATGTCGGGCCTGCTCATCGCCGGTATCGATCCGAGTATCGAGGATGTCTGGGAAGGTCTCTGGTGGGCCTGGGTGACGGTAGCAACGGTAGGATACGGCGATATCGTGCCGCAGAGTACAGCAGGCAAGGTGTTCGGCGCTGTCGTGATTTTATTTGGTGTAGGTTTCTTCTCCCTGCTGACCGCCAGTTTTTCGGCCTATTTCGTTTCGCGTGGCGAGATAGAGATCGAAGAGGAAGAGGCCGAGGAGATCTACCGCCTGAAAGATATCGTAAAGCGCATTGATGCCATGGAGCAAACACTGCAGCGGATCGAGGAACGGCTGAATGAAGATCGGGGAGAGACATGATACTCATTCCCACCACACGGATTTCCGATCTCTCGAAGCAGGCAGCCATTCGGCGTGCAGACAGAAACAAGAACCGGTGACATATGACGGGGTTTGCAAGAATTGCTTATCGGACAGTACTGTTCGCCCTGCTATGGTGGATACTCACGGAAGGTGCAATGAATTCATGGCTGGTAGGTGTACCAGTGGTGGTGTTCGCGGTACTCGCCAGCGGGGCGCTACTGCCCGGCATTTCCTGGTCCTTGCCCGGGATAGTATGCTTTGTCCCGTTTTTTCTCTGGCACTCCCTGTACGGCGGAGTGGATGTAGCCAGGCGAGCGCTGCATCCCCGGCTACCGATCTCGCCGGGGTTGCTTGACTATCGGTGGCGGTTGCCGCCGGGCCTGCCCCGGGTGTTCATGGCGAATACGGTCAGCATGCTGCCGGGTACCTTGAGTGCCGAGCTGGATAAAGAGTTCCTGCGTGTCCATATTCTCGATCAGACGGGTGCTTTTGCCTCGGAGTTGACGGTTATCGAGGCGCGTGTGGCAAGACTATTTGGGCTGAATCTGGTCGCTGATGAGAGTGAGGAGTGATATGAGGCTTCAAGAACATGCTTTAGAGGAGTGAAAGTCCATGGAGGTGTTGTATTCGGGTGTGGCACTGTTCCTCCTGTTGACATTGGTGGCGGGGCTGTGGCGTGTCCTGCGCGGGCCGACACCGGCGGACCGCATGCTGGCGGCACAGCTGTTCGGCACCACTGCCGTTGCCAGCCTGCTGTTGCTGGCCCAGGCATTTGGCAGGCCACACTTGCGCGATGTGGCCCTGGTGTTCGCCTTGCTGGCTGCGGTGACCGCCGTTGCATTCGTGCGGCGTACCTGGACAGTCTGGGAAGATAACGATGCAGGTGACTGAATTACTCACCCTGTTGCTGTTGCTTGCCGGGGCGGGGTTCTTCCTTGCGGGTACGGTGGGTCTGTTACGGTTTCCGGATGTCTATACCCGCCTGCATGCCCTCACCAAGGCAGATAATGTGGGACTCGGACTGGTAGTCGCCGGGCTGGTGCTGCAGGCGGAATCATGGGCCGCGATGGGCAAGTTACTGTTCATCTGGTTGCTGGTCCTGCTGGCGAGTGCCAGTGTCGCTCATTTGGTGGCACGAACGGCCCTGCGCAAGGGAATACGGCCGTGGAAACGATGATGGTATTGCAATGGGGGTTCGATGGCATGCTGGTCCTCGCCCTGCTATGGCTGGCCTGGCGGGCGCTGCGGAGTCCGGACCTGTTCACGGCCATTGTGTTGTTCATTGCCTTCGGTCTGGTGATGGCGCTGGCCTGGGTGCGTCTGCAGGCCCCCGATGTTGCCTTGGCCGAGGCCGCGATCGGCGCGGGTCTGACGGGTGCGCTGTTGCTGGCAGCGCTGGCTCGATTGAACGACCTGGACGACAGAATTAATGACGATCAGCCAATGGGTACTGAAAAAAAATGAGAGCTGCAGATCACAGCTGGCTTTCGTTGGCGTCTCGATGGGTACTCTTGTTGCTCCTGTCAGCTCTGGCAGTGGGGCTCGGCTATGCGGTGTTGTGCCTTTCATCGCAGGCCCCCGGATTGGGCGAACGGGTGGCGGAAAACATCGAGACCAGTGGTGTGAGCAATCCGGTAACCGCGGTCCTGCTTAACTTCCGTGGTTACGACACCTTGCTGGAAATGGGCGTGCTGCTGGTGGCCCTGCTTGGGGTCTGGTCACTCGGCAGTATCCCGGAACAGTGCGAGTCACCACCCCCGGGACCGGTGCTGAATATGTTGCCACGCCTGCTGGTTCCTGTACTGATCCTGGTTGCTGGCTATCTGCTGTGGGTCGGTGCCTACGCGCCGGGTGGTGCCTTTCAGGCCGGTTCGGTACTCGGGGCGGCGGGGGTGTTGCTGTTGCTGGCCGGTTGGTGTCCCGACGTAAGGCTTGTGGGTCTGCCATTGCGCATTGTCCTGGCGGCTGGCCTCGGGATGTTCTTTACGGTGGGCATGGTGTTGATACTGGTGGGGAGGCAGTTGCTGGAATATCCTCCGGCGCTGGCCGGAACCCTGATATTGCTGATCGAGGCGGCGGCTACCCTGTCCATCGGCATTACGCTGGCTGCCCTGTTCCTGGGCGGTCGGCCAGATAAGGAGCGCCTTCGGCGCAGATTTTCACACTAACCCGGGGCCGCATCGATGAGCCATGTTTTCCTCTATGCACTGGCCGGGGTGGGGCTGTTCACCCTGGGCCTGTATGCCCTGATCGTCCACACGCATTTGCTGCGCAATATCCTGGCCATCAACGTGATGGGCAGTGGGGTGTTCCTGGTACTGGTAGCCCTGGCCGGGCGTACACCGGGTGCGTCACCGGACCCGGTGCCCCACGCTATGGTGATTACCGGTATCGTGGTCGCTATCTCCGCCACCGCCCTGGCGCTTGCATTGATGCTGCGGGTGCGAGCAGAGACCGGTCGGGCGCGGCTCCCTGAAGAGCAGCTGGAATAATACTGGTGGGAGCATCGGCAGCAAACACGCCCTGGGACGTGATGGCCATTTTACTGCCGCTGGCCGGGGTCCTGGTCTGTTTTTTATGGCCGCGGCGCGCCAAACCGCTGGGTCTGGTTACTGCGCTGGGTGTGGTTGTTTGCGTGGCCGGACTGGGCTGGCAGGTGGTGGAACAGGGTGCGCAACGCTATGCGGTCGGTGGCTGGGGCGCGCCATTAGGTATCGATCTTTACGCCGATGGTCTGAGCCTGCTGATGCTGATGGTGACGGCAGTGGTGGGGCTGGGCATCAGCGTTTATTCCAGCGGCTATTTCGGACGCAAAACAGCCGCTGTCTTCTGGCCGCTGTGGCTGTTCCTGTGGGCCGCGCTGAATGCCCTGTTTCTGTCCGCGGATATCTTCAATCTCTATGTCACACTGGAATTGCTGGGATTGTCGGCGGTGGCGCTGGTGGCATTGGCCGGTGGTGCGGATGCCTTGACCGCGGCCATGCGTTACCTGCTGGTCAGTCTGCTCGGTTCCTTGTTCTACCTGCTGGGTGTTGCGCTGCTCTACCACAGTTTTGGCAGTGTCGACATCGTGATACTGGCAGAGCGGGTGGAACCGTCACCCGCGGTGTGGGCAGCCGTGGGGCTGATGAGCGCCGGTCTGCTGCTCAAGACTGCGGTGTTTCCACTGCACTTCTGGTTACCGCCAGCCCATGCCAGTGCCCCGGCGCCGGTAAGTGCGATGTTGTCGGCGCTGGTGGTGATGGCGTCGTTTTATATTCTGCTGCGTCTTTGGCTGGAGATCTTTCCATTGAATGGCGCTGCGCTCGGGCAGCTGTTTGGGCTGCTTGGCGCGGCCGCTGTCCTGTGGGGCGGGATTCAGGCGCTGCGCCAGACGCGACTTAAATTGCTGATTGCCTATTCGACCGTGGCGCAACTGGGTTATTTGTTTCTGGCTTTTCCGCTGGGAACGAGTTTCGCCTGGAAGGGGGCACTCTATCTGCTGGTGTCCCACGCCCTGGCCAAGGCGGCCATGTTTATGGCGGCCGGCAACATATTGCGTTTCGGTGGACATGACCGCATCGCGGATCTTGATCGGGTGGCGCAACGCCTGCCCCTGACGTTGACGGCGTTTACCCTGGCAGGTATCAGCAGCATGGGCCTGCCGCCCAGTGGCGGATTCACTGGCAAATGGATGCTGCTTGATGCTGCGTTGTACACCGGGCAATGGTGGTGGGCACTCACCCTGATCCTGGGCGGACTGCTGGCCGCCGCTTATGTCTTCAAGGTGGTTGGCTATGCCTTTACCCCGGCCGAGGTGACCCATGAAGCCAGCGTGGTGCCTGCCAGGATGGAATGGACCGCGCTGCTGCTGGCATTGGCGGCCGTCCTGCTAGGCCTGTTTACTCCCTGGCCGCTGGCGCTGCTGGATATCGGTTTTCCCTTTGGCGGGGGATATGCCGGATGAACTGGGATAGCGGTTTGCTGTTATTGATTCTCGCGACCTCACTGCTACCGGGGCTGGTGATTTTCTTTCTGCCCGAGGAGCGCGTTGACATCCGCACTACCCTGAACATGGCAGGCGCAGTGATCAAGCTGGTGCTGGTCGGGGTGGTGATCTGGGGTGTTCTTCACGGACACCAGTACGAAACCCGCTTGCCCCTGCTACCCGGCGGGCTGGATCTGGTGTTACACGCCGATGCCGAGTCGGTGCTGTTCGTTACGCTTTCTACTGTGCTGTGGCTGGTGACGACCATCTATGCCATCGGTTATCTGGAGGGCTCACCCCATCGCAGCCGCTTTTTTGGTTTCTTCAGCCTGTGTGTGACCGCCACGGTCGGCGTAGCGCTGGCAGGAAATCTGATTACCTTTCTGCTGTTTTATGAACTGTTGACCCTGTCCACCTACCCGCTGATTGTGCACCGGGGAACCGAGGAGGCACGCCAGGCCGGGCGCATCTACCTGCGGTATACCATTGCAGGCGGCGCGCTGCTGCTGGTCGGTACGGTGTGGCTTTACAACGTGGCCGGTTGCGTTGAATTTAACCATCGCGGTGTCCTGGCATGGCTGGATGATTCAGACCGGGAAGCGCTCACTGCCATCTTTGTGTTGCTGATCGCCGGACTGGGCGTGAAGGCAGCACTGGTACCCTTACACGGCTGGTTGCCACGGGCGATGGTGGCCCCAGCACCTGTGAGCGCCTTGTTGCATGCAGTGGCGATTGTCAAGGCAGGTGCCTTTGGCATCGCGCGGGTGGTCGACGATGTCTACGGTGTCGAGTTCGCCGCCAGCCTTGGGGTCACCGGGCCGCTTGCCGTGTTGGCGGCAACGACCATCATCTACGGTTCGCTGCGGGCGCTGTTCCAGGACAATCTGAAGCGCCGGCTGGCATACTCCACGGTAAGTCAGGTCTCCTACATTGTACTCGGCATCGCGATTGTCGGCCCGATCGCGACCATTGGCGGCCTGGTCCATCTGGTGCACCAGGGCGTAATGAAGATCACCCTGTTTTTCTGCGCTGGCAACCTCGCCGAGACATTAGGGGTTCACAACATCAGCGACATGAACGGGGTCGGGCGGCGCATGCCCTGGACCATGGCAGCGTTCACTATCGGCGCCCTCGGGATGATCGGCGTGCCGCCGCTGGCCGGGTTTATCAGCAAATGGCACCTGGGACTGGGGGCGCTGGATGCCGGGCAGGACTGGGTAGTTGTTATCCTGGCCGGCAGCAGTCTGCTTAACGCCGGTTATTTCCTGCCTGTTCTGTACGCCGCCTGGTTCAAGGCACCGCCCGACGCCTGGCCAGCCGAACGTTCATACGGACGGCGGGAAACGGCCTGGGCGCTACTGGCACCCCCGGTGGTGACCGCCTTGCTGACACTGGCCGTCGGGCTGCTGGCATCGGCACCGTTCAGTCCGCTGCAATGGGCGCGTTTTATCACTACACAGGAATACGCGCCATGAATACCACCCTGGGTGTATTACTGCTACTGTCGGTACCGGGGTTGCCACTGCTGTTGTTGCTGCCGGCGCTGCGCTCACGCCTGTCCCGGCCTTGCCATCTTGCCCTGTTGCCTGCCGTTATGCTGTTGGCAGTCCCGGTAGATCTTTCCATTGAGGTGCCCTGGCTGCTGTTCGGTACCGGACTTGGTGTTGACGGGACATCCCGACTGTTGCTTGCCATGTCAGTGGTGCTTTGGACCGCCGCGACCTTTTTACAGGCCCCCTCCGGCCAGGCTGTGGACAACCGCCACACGATCTTTTTTCTGCTGACCATGGCGGGTAATCTGGGCACGATTCTGGCGACCGAGATGGTCGGGTTTTTTACCTTTTCGACGCTGATGGGGTACGGGTTTTATGGCCTGCTGGTTAATAGCGGCGATGAGGACGTACGACGGGCCGGACGCGTCTATCTCGGTTTCCTGATTCTGGCTGATCTGGCATTATTCGAGGCTCTGTTGATCGCGGCTACCACGAGTGAGGATCTGGGCTTCGAGGTGGTACGCCACGCGATAGACCGGTCAGCCGCATCCGGCTTTTATCTGTCGATGGTGCTTGCCGGCTTTGCCCTGAAGGCAGGCGTCTGGCCGTTGCACTTCTGGCTGCCACTGGCCTTTCGTTCGGCCCGACCGGCGGTGGTGCTGTTGCTGGGCGGTGTGCCTGTTGCCATTGGGCTGCTCAGAATGGTGCGCTGGTTCCCCCTTGGAGACCTTGCCCTTCCGGGTCTGGGGATCGGCATCCAGTGGGTTGGCCTGACCGCAGCCATTTACGGAACAGTCGCCGGATTGCTGCAATCTCATCCACGGACGTTGCTTGCCTACGCCGGAATTGTGGTGACGGGCCTGTTCGTCACGACCCTCGGTAGCGGTCTTGAATGGCCGGTGATCGGATCCGCCATTAAAGAGACGGCGCATCTGTTTATCCTGTATCCGGGATTTATGCTGGCGGCACTGGTTTCAGGTTCGGTATTAGCGGATAAAATAAAGGCCCGACGCGCACTGCATGCACTACTGCTTGCCGGGCATACAGCAGGGGCCTTGCTGCTGGCACTGGCACCCGTGATGATCCTTTTTCTGGCCTGGCTCCCCGCTGGTGCTGATCCACTGGTCGCTGATTCGGGGATGGTCGCCTTGTGGCCATGGTGGACACTGTGCACGACCTTGCTGGCGGTGCGCTGGCTGTATCTGCTGCCACACTATCAACAGGAGATGGTCAGCGTTTCGGCGCCGGTGATAGCGGCTGTCTGGGGTGTGTTGCTGGCGGCCACTGTTGCAACCGGGTTGCTTGCTGCCGCGTGGAGTGACGACCCGATGGGCGTGGTCACCGATGTGTGGTGGCCAATAGTCCTTGGGGTTCTGACCGGCAGCAGTGTCTGGTGGATGGCTGCAAAAGGGAAAGTTCCAGTCATTCCAACGATCCCGCCCGGAGACCTCTGGTCGATCCTTGAGAGGGGGTTTTCCCGGATGGATCGTTGGGCGATGTCGATGGGATTACAGGTTTTGCCACGCTGGCGTGCTGCAGGGCTGGCCATGGCGGATCGCCTCCTGCAGGTCTGTGCATGGCAGAAAGCACTGGACGCTGGCGAGCGTTCTCTGCAACGCTGGAGCATTGCAGTTACTTTGCTGCTGTTATTGGGGATGGCCATCGCACTTGGGTGAACTGCATCATGTTACGCTTGTTACCGGGCTGGGCGGAGAACGCATCCTGGAAGAACTCGAGGATGATCCGCTGCTGAACCCACATGGCCTGAATGAGGCCGGCGGTTCTGGTGGTTCCTGTACCCAGCTGACAAAAAACTACACGCCGGGGGAGAAGGGTGAGTAAGCTGAAGCATGCATTCAACCTGACACTGTTCCTGTTTGCCATCTGGCTGCTATTATCCGGCCATTACACCCCCCTGCTGCTGGTACTTGGCGTATTGTCCACCCTGCTGGTCGTGCTGCTGGCGACCCGCGCTGACCTGATCGACCGGGAAACCCAGCCTGTTCTCCTGAAATACTCTGTGCTGCTCTACTGGTTGTGGCTGGCCCGGGAAATCATCAAGTCGAATATTGACGTCGCCCGCCGCATTCTCAGCCCCCGTCTGCCGATCAGTCCGAATGTTTTCACTGTCCGGGCCGTTCAGAAAACCGAGCTGGGACGGGTCACCTATGCAAACTCGATCACCCTGGTGCCGGGCACGGTCGCCATGGCCGTCAATGAGGATGTCATCACGGTACATGCACTGACACAGGATGCGGCAGCAGACCTCAAGCGTGGTGAAATGAATCGCCGCGTGTGCCATGTGGAGGGCGTTTTCCCATGTTCATCATAGTCTCGGCCGTGATCCTGATTGCCATTGCCATGGGCCTGGTGCGCGCCTTTCGTGGACCAACACTCTACGACCGTGTCATGGCGGCCAATATGATCGGCACCCTGACCGTACTGATGGTGGCCGTCCTCGGCTTTATGACCGGCCGTCCCGAGTTTCTGGATATTGCCCTGGTCTACGTCCTGATCTCGTTCGTGAGCACGATAGCCGTGCTCAGGGTGGTTACCACCCGCAATGGTACGGCGGGGTCCGGGGAGGGATGATGGACCTGGTACTTGATGTGCTGAGCTGGGTCTGCCTGCTGGGGGGCGCAATCTTCCTGCTGGTCGGCGCCATCGGTGTACTGCGGTTTCCGGACTTTTATACCCGCCTGCATGCCGTCAGCGTCTGTGACACCATGGGCGCGGGGCTGGTGCTGGTCGGCTTGATGCTGCAGGGCGGACTGAGCCTGGTGACAGTAAAGTTGCTGCTGATGTTCTATTTCATGATATTCACCGGCCCGACCGCCGTGCATGCACTGGCCGGGGCCGCCTTGCAGGGCAAGCTGAAGCCGGTTGTCGATGACCGCGAGCCGTAATGGAACACCTGATAGACATTGCACTGCTCGGGCTGTTGATGATTACCGGGTTTGCCATCGTGCGCGTCAGAAGCCTGCTCGCGGTGGCGATGCTGACCAGCATCTACAGCCTGCTGTCGGCATCATTGTTCGTGGTGCTGGACGCCGTGGACGTTGCCCTCACCGAGGCCGCCATCGGCGCGGGCATTTCAACCATCCTGATGCTGGCAACGGTAGCACTGACCACTGACGAGGAAAAAGCACCGCGGCACACACCCCTGCTGCCGCTGGTCGTGGTCATCGCAACCGGGGCGGCGCTGATCTACGGCACCCTGGACATGCCGCACTACGGCGATCCGGAGGCCCCCGTTCACCAGCACGTGGCCCCCACCTATCTCCACGACACGCCCGGCGAGATCGGTGTCCCGAATGTCGTCACCTCGGTGCTGGCCAGTTACCGTGGCTACGATACCCTGGGCGAGGTGACCGTTATCTTTACCGCCGGTGCCGGGGTGCTGGCCCTGCTCGGTTACCGCACCCGCCGGCGCAATATAACGGGCCCGGGAATCAGGAAACTGGTTGTGCTGCGCGTCATTGCCAAGCTGTTCTTTCCACTGATACTGCTGTTTGCACTGTATGTGCAGTTTCATGGTGACTACGGTCCCGGCGGCGGCTTCCAGGCGGGGGTGATCTTTGCGACCGGCTTTATCCTCTATGCACTGGCCTTTGGACTGGGCAATTCACAACGGGTCATCCCGCACCAGCTGCTGCGTATCATGATGGCGGTTGGGGTGCTGATTTATGCCGCTGTCGGTATCGAGAGCATGCTGCTGGGTGGAAAATTCCTTGAATACCGCGTGCTGGCAGACGACCCGATCACCGGCCAGCACCTGGGCATCATGCTGATCGAACTGGGTATCGGCATTACCGTCGCCGCCGTGATACTCATTATCTATTACGGGTTTGTCAGCCGCCGCCACTAGGAACCTTTCAGAGGATATGTGATGCATGATGTGATTCACGATCTGCTCGGACTCTATAACTACTGGATCGTCATCATCCTGATGATGACCGGTTTCTATACCGTCATCGCCCGCCCCAACCTGATCAAGAAGGTCATCGGGCTGTTCATCTTCCAGACATCGGTGTTCATTCTCTTCATCAGCATGGCAAAGGTAGAGGGAGGCACGGCCCCGATCATCAAGGAAGGCATCAGCGTGTACTCCAACCCGCTGCCCCACGTGCTGATTCTCACGGCCATCGTTGTCAGCCTGGCGACCACTGCCCTCGGACTGGCGCTGGTGGTACGCATCCAGGAAGCCTACGGCACCACCAACGAAGACGATATCCACGTCCAGGACGAGGAAGACTGAGACCGTTCACGTGCTGCTAGCCAACCTTCCCGCCCTGCAGGTCGTCATCCCGCTGGTCTCCGCCCCGCTATGCCTGTTGCTGCGCAATCCCCGTCATGCCTGGGCCTGCGCACTGATCGTAAGCTGGCTGGTACTGGCAGTCGCGATACTGCTGGTGCAAAGCGTGTCTGCCATGGGAACACTTTCCTATGCCATCGGCGCCTGGGCGATGCCCTGGGGGATCGAGTACCGGGTTGACATGGCCGGCGCCCTGATGATCCTGATTATCGCCACTATCGGTGCCGTGGTAATGCCGTTTGCCCGGCGCAGTATCCAGCATGAAATACACAAAAAACACACGGGGCTATTCTATACCTGCTACCTGTTATGCCTGACCGGACTGCTGGGCATCGTGGTAACCGGTGATGCCTTCAATCTGTTCGTGTTTCTGGAGATATCCTCGCTGTCTTCCTATGTGCTTATCAGCCTGGGTTCCACGCGCCGCGCCCTGACTGCTGCCTACCAATACCTGGTGATGGGCACCATCGGGGCCACCTTTATTCTTATTGGTGTCGGTCTGCTGTACATGATGACCGGCACGCTCAACATGGTGGACCTTTCACAACGGCTGCCTGACGTCGTGGATACAAGGACCATACGGGTGGCCTTTGCCTTTGTGACCGTTGGCGTCAGCATCAAGCTGGCGCTGTTCCCGCTG
Organism: Pseudomonadota bacterium; assembly: GCA_039714155.1. Classification (GTDB taxonomy): domain Bacteria; phylum Pseudomonadota; class Gammaproteobacteria; order UBA9214; family UBA9214; genus SZUA-186. The sequence continues at coordinate 21,886 of JBDLJX010000040.1, forward strand.
CACCTGTGGTTGCCGAACGCCTATACATTCGCCCCATCGGTCGTATCGGCATTCATTGCCGCCACCGCGACCAAGGTCGGGGTTTACGTGCTGCTGCGGTTCTTCTTCACGGTGTTCGGTGCCCGGTTTTCCTTTGATGCCATGCATGTCGGCGAAATCCTCATGCTGCTGGCGATCGCCGCCATGCTGATCGCCTCCCTGGTCGCCATTTTTGAGAACAATGTCAAACGCATGCTGGCCTACTCGAGCGTGGCCCAGATCGGTTACATCATCCTGGGCATCAGCCTGGCTTCCGCTGCGGGTGTTACCGCGGGCATGCTCCATCTCTTCAACCACGCCATGATAAAGGGCGCGCTGTTTCTTGCCCTGGGCTGCATTTTTCTGCGCCTGGGCTCGGTTGAACTCAAGGACATGCACGGACTCGCACGGCAGATGCCCTGGACCATGGCGGCATTCGTGGCAGGCGGCCTGAGCCTGATCGGCCTGCCGTTGACGGCCGGGTTCATCAGCAAGTGGTATCTCGTCAGCGCGGTGCTCGCGGACGGCTACTGGCCTCTGGCCGTCCTCATCCTGGTGAGTTCATTGCTCGCGCTGATTTATGTCTGGCGCGTGGTGGAGGCCGCCTATTTTCATGTGCCCGGCGCTGCCATGCACAAGCTAAAGGAGGCGCCGGCCAGCATGCTGATACCCGTCTGGCTGCTCATCGGCGCCAACCTCTACGTCGGTATCAACGCCGGCCTGATCACCGATATCGCACACCAGGGCGCCGACATCCTGATCGGGCAGGCGCCACGGTGAAACCTGCAGGCGCAACCTCGGCATGAGCCCGGCAATGACCGTACTGGCCTGCATTGCCCTGCCGCTGCTGGCGCCTGCCCTGATCACGGCATTGCACCGCTGGCCCAATCCACGGGAAGCGGTCACGCTGCTGACCTCAGGGTGCCTGTTCCTGCTGGTGTATTCACTGCACGATGCGGTACTCAAGGGGGCCCGGCCGGCCATTGACCTCGCAGAGCCCCTGCCCGGACTGACGATCGGTTTCGAAGTCGAACCGCTGGGCATGCTGTTTGCCCTGCTGGCGAGTTTTCTGTGGATCGTGACGTCGGTCTATTCCATCGGCTACCTGCGCAGCCACCATGAATGGCGCCAGACGTCCTTCTACAGTTACTTTGCCGTGGCGCTCGGCAGTGCCATGGGCATCGCATTTGCCGGCAACCTGTTCACGCTGTTCATTTTCTATGAGCTGCTCACCCTGTCAACCTATCCGCTGGTGACCCATGCCGGTGACGATAATGCCCGCGAGGGCGGCCGCATGTATCTCGGGTACCTGCTGGGTACCTCCGTCATCCTGCTGTTGCTGGCGCTGGTCTGGACCTGGTCACTGACCGGCACCCTGGATTTCCGTGTGGGCGGCATACTCGAAGGTGTCGTGACACCCGGCACCGCTAGTATCCTGCTGGCTCTGTTCATTTTCGGCATCGGCAAGGCCGCGGTGATGCCGTTTCACCTGTGGCTGCCCGCCGCCATGGTGGCGCCAACTCCGGTGAGCGCCCTGCTGCACGCCGTTGCCGTGGTCAAGGCTGGCGTATTTACCGTCCTCAAGGTCGCCATTTACATTTTCGGCATCGATTTCCTGGCGGAGATCCCGGCCACTCAGTGGCTGATGTATGTGGCTGCCGTAACCCTGCTGCTGGCCGCCTTTGTTGCCCTGCGTCAGGACAACCTGAAACTGCGGCTGGCGTGGTCGACCATCAGCCACCTTTCCTATGTTGTGCTGGGCGCATTGCTGGCGACCCCGCTGGGCATCGTGGGAGGCGGCATGCATATCGTCATGCATGCCTTTGCCAAGATCACGCTGTTCTTTTGCGCCGGCGCCATCCTGATTACCACACACAAGACCAGGATCAGTGAAATGTACGGCCTCGGCCGGCGCATGCCGGTGACCATGGCGGCATTCTTTATTGCCAGCCTCGGCATCATCGGACTACCACCGCTGGGGGGATTCTGGAGCAAGTGGTTTCTCGCACTCGGTACGCTGGATGCGCAGCAACTGGTCATGCTGGGCGTACTGCTTGCCGGTTCCCTGCTCAATATCGCCTATTTATTACCCATCCCGATGCGGGCCTTTTTCAGCCGCGAACCTGAAGGTGATACAAACACCGGTGTGCGGGAAGCTCCGCCGGCCTGTGTGGCGGCACTGCTACTGACCACAGTGGCCTGCGTGCTGCTGTTTTTTGCCCCGGAGCCCGTTTACCGGCTCATGCAACTACTGGTAACTCAACAGGAATAAATCGATGGCACAGGAACAACAGCATATGTTTGACAAGCCGGAAAATGTCAGGCGCCTGTTAAGGATTCTTTATCTGGTCTGCGCCCTGTTGCTGGCGCTCGATCTGATCATTCACCGCCATGTAATCCATGCTTGGGAATCACTGTGGGGATTCTACGGGTTTTATGGATTCGTGGCCTGCGTTGCGCTGGTTCTGCTAGCCAAACAACTGCGGAAGATCCTGAAACGTCCCGAAGACTATTATGACAGCTAGCCTGCCACTCTTTGCCGTCTTCTTCACTGGCGCCCTGCTGGTAGCACTTGCACCGGCACGTTTGCAAAAGGGCCTGCTTCTGTTTGTTCCCATGGCTGCCGGCCTGCAACTGCTGGGGATGCCGGAGGACCATGCGATTGTCTTCACGGTAATGGGATATGAACTGATGCCGTACCGGGTCGACCGGCTGAGCCTGTTGTTCGGGTACATTTTCACGCTCGCCGCCTTTATCGGTATTGTCTTTTCCCTACATCTGCGTGACCGACTCCAACATGCGTCAGCACTGGTCTATGCCGGCAGTGCATTGGGAGCAGTGTTTGCCGGCGACCTGATCACCTTGTTTGTATTCTGGGAGCTGACGGCAATCTCCTCGGTATTTCT
>JBDLJX010000041.1:0-24591 GCA_039714155.1 Pseudomonadota bacterium
AAGGCGCCAGTTAGGCTTCAGGTTCCGCTGCTCCCGCCCTTAACACGAAAAGAATTTGTTCATATCAAAAGCCTGTTTTCGTTTCAGCATGAAGTAGACTGCCCGCCCCAGCTTCTGGGCAAGGATGGATAAGGCTTTCGCCTTACCATGCTTTTTGACGAGTTTCTCGTGCAGGCGTTTACCCTCCGGGTTGTTGCGCAAGAACAGACCGGCCGCTTCACCAAAGGCCCAGCATAGATGGGCATTGCCGATCTTGGCACCGGAGGTGCCGTAGCGTTTGCCGGCGGACTCTTTGGCGCATTTCACCAGGCGGGCATAGGAGAGGAAGTTGTCCACTTTCTCAAAGCGCGCCATATCGTGCACTTCATAGAGGATCACCAGCGCCAGTATCTTGCCGATACCGGGCACGGAGCGCAGGCAATGGTAGGTGTTCGCATCATGGGTTTTGGCAGTGCGTACGATATACAGTTCCAGCGACTGGAGTTCCTGGTCATAGGTATCGATTAATGCCAGATTCAATGCCATGCTGCGTTGCACCGAGGGATCGTCAAAGCGATCAACAATGTCGGTCCGATTGGATTTGCGGTCGATCTTTTCGCAAGAGGGCGCGAGATTGTACTGGCTGTTGGTGTTTTGAATATGCGTCAGCAGTTCGGCGCGTTTATTGACGAGATGGCTGCGTCGCCGCAGCAGGTCGCGTGTGGCACGCAGCTCGGGTGGATAGACGTAGGCTTGCGCCAGGGTGCCCCCACGGAGCAGGACGGCAATCTTGTGGGAGTCGATCTTGTCATTTTTGGCTTCGCCTAAAGCGCCTACTTTTGGTGCCCCCATGGATGGCTTTCATGTAGAGGGCGTGCCCCAGGACAAACCGGATGCCTTCGCGCTGACACAGTCTGCCAGCCAGTACCAGGTGAAGATGCATTCGACGGCCACGACCAGGTCTTCCCGAAAGGGCGCCACCACCTTGAGGAAGTGTTCTGGCGAGGTCGGCGTATTGCGATGTGCTAATATTTTGCCGTCCTGGTTGAGGATGCAGAGGTACATGGAGCGGGCATGCAGATCGATGCCGCAGTAATGTGTATGGTTTTGGGTGTAGAATTTCATCGAGGTCTCCTCCTTCGTTATAGTGCACCGCGCACTATTGGATGGTAGGTGATGCCTGCCAAGCCCGAAAATCGCGGGAGGAGGCCTCAATGAGTATCAAACCCATCAATCCGACACTCATTTCGCTGCGCTTCATTCGTGCGGCTTATGGGAAACGTTATGCTGCTCTTGACATACCATAATTAGTATATACACTATATATCATGTGGGACGTATTTGAGCACCGAAGGGTTGCCAGGCAATTGAAGAGCGCCCCTCAAGAAGTGTTGAAACGCTACGAAAAATGGAAGGATATCGTTGGGTTATCTGGCCCTTCGGGGCTCAGGAAGATAAAAGGGTTTCATGATGAGTCACTTAGGGGTGAGTGGAAAGGACATCGATCATCCCGTCTAGGGCTGCAATATCGCGTTATCTATAGAACGTTGAAAGATAAAGTGATGATTCAAGTGGTTAATTCGAGTCCACACGATTACAGGAAGAAATGAGATGAAAGATTACCGACGTGCAAAGAAGTCTATTGATGTCTCGGTTGGAGAATCCGTTCGGATTATTCGCGAGCTTCAAGATCTTAGTCAGAATGAACTGGCGGATTTGACTGGTATTCCCCAATCCACCATTTCAGCTATTGAAAATGACCGGGTACAGCTCGGTGTGGAGAGGGCAAAGGTTCTCGGAAGGGCATTACAGTGCCATCCTGCCGTGTTGGTATTTCCTGGTTGGGATACAAGCAGGGAAGCCGCAGCATAACAAATGCCTCCAGATCGACGCGGCTACGCCGCGCGCTTGAGGCGAGACGCTACCAAAACCTCCACCAGGGTGGCTCCATTACTGTGAAATTTCACTGGTTCCTTTAGGGTGAAATCAGAATGGCCCTATATGGGTGAAAAATGACAGTGTGCAAAGGCATGCTGTCTTGTCCGAGAGCCGGATGCGGGAAATCTGCATGTCCGGTTCGATGAGAGGGATGTGGAAACGGAGTGATGGTTAGGCTATTGAGGCACCGACAGACGAAAGGGGCGGCAATAGATAGGCAGAACTCTAGACACCGCGCCACATCTCGACTCTACTAATCTGAGATATTCGAGCTCGATTATATCTGACACTGTTTGTCTGATTACATTCCGCTCAGGGAATCACGAGGGATTAAGAGGGTTCATTTAGTTAATGGCCCACATTCTGGAAGAGCGCCTTGATGTCACAGGAAACCTCCGATTCAGTATGTCTGTTTTGTGAGAAGCATGTTCTCAGCCATCAGGCATACAAGGCATGAACCGTATGCTCGGGGTCATTCTTGAAGATCTTGAGTAGGGCAAGCGCCGGGCCCTGCGGCGTGCGTCGTCCCTGTTCCCAGTTCTGCAACGTCCGTACACTGATCCCGATCAACAACGCAAACTGCTGTTGTGACAGCCCGGTATTCTTGCGGATGGCCTGCACGTCTACACTGCCGAGGTCGTGCTGACGGCCCGACCTGGCCTTGCCGTGCTTGATTTGTCCAGCTTCCTGGATGCTGGTGACCAGTTCATCAAATAATGCCTTCTTTATGATCCGAACTCCTGCTCAACGAGCGTCTTTAATACCTTCAACTGCTGTGGCGCAAGATTCTCCTGTTCGTTCTTGCCACAGGCCAGCAGCATGTAAATCTGTATGGCGGGTGAATACCAGTAGTGATCACCCGGATGCCGCCACGCTTGCCTTTCCCTGGCAACTGCCAGCGGACCTTTCTTAGTCCACCGCTCCCCGGGATCAGTGCACCAAGGGTGGGATTGACCCATAACGCCTCCTGCAATTTCCGGTAAAGATCATCCGGTAGCAGTTCCGTGATCTGGCGGGTAAAGGTCGGCGTTTCGATAATGATCATACGCCAATGAAGTATACGCCAACGGCGTTGTATCGACAAGGATTCAGTCCATAGATTCGCTGGATTAGCGGTAGTCGCAGTGCGTCTAAAACGAATGCCAAAAATCAGCCAAAACAACTGCTTATTGGCTCAAAATCACGCTAATTTTAGACGCGGAAGAGGTGTGTAACGATTATATAAAACAATAAGATAAGAGTAGTATGCAGATCAGCATGGGGGGCCGGTGGTCGGAGGTTCAAATCCTCTCGCCCCAATCAATTATTCAAGGACCTGGAAAGATTTCTGGAATAACTCCTGTCCAATACTTTTCGTGCTGGCTAACATTATGGCCAAGCCAGGCTGTCTGTTCATTTTGCGGCATAAAAAATCTCTTCTGTAATAGAGTGTTACTGTGCCTTTCCTGACGGGATAAATTCAAGGAACAGAACGCTGACAGCTGTTCATTTCAACGTGTTGCATAAGAAATCACTTCAGGAATCAAAGGTTACAGGTAACTTTTCTGCCAGAGATATTCAAGAGACTGAGTGCTGACAGGTATTCATGCAGAGGAATAAAAAAATCTACTGATTCAGGCTTGATCTGCCGACGGCACGCAGAAGCTGTTTCCGGTGTTATTTACCCGTCAATGCGATAAAAAACGTGCCGAAACAGATTTACACAATTGATTTTCGGTCTCTTTTGGAAGAGTATTCTGATTTTCCCAACAACAGAGAGTATAGCCATGTCAGAACTTGAATCATTATCAGAGACAAACAAGGAATCTACTCCCGGCATAAGCCGACGTGATATTTTGCTGGGAATAGGTGCTTTAGCGACAGCCGCCTATGCAGGAGCAGCAGTTTCTGCCATGCCGGGACATGACCACAGCAAGCACTCCGCTCAACTGCCTGATTTGCTCGATGCAGCCAACAACTGCCTTGATAAAGGCCAAAGCTGTATAGCCCACTGTCTTGTGTCCTTCCAGGAAGGTGACGTACAACTGGCAGATTGCGCCAGTAAAGTACACGAGATGCAGGCCATTTGCGGAGCATTCTCATATCTCCTTGCAGCAAATTCCGAGTATATCAAGGCGTATGCCGGTGTCTGCGAGAAGGTCTGCAAGGACTGCGAAAAGGAATGCAGGAAACACGAGGAGCACATTGAGTGCAAGGCGTGTGCCGAGGCGTGTGCTGAGATAGTGGATCAAATAAAACTCAGGCTTTCATAAATAACAACGGTTATAAACCAGGGCACAACACTGGCCCTCATTTCGTCATAGTCTAGAATATTAGAGTCAGGCAGATATTCGCTGGCATGTAGAGCGGACTACTTTGTTGATATAACGCAAATGGTTGAATTCAGCTGCGGCAGGTTTGCTTGAATAATGTGACTTTTCTGATTTTCCAGCAATGAAAATTTTCGCATTTATTCTCTCAATGGCCGCTAATACAACTCTGTTTGCGGGTGAGAAACCCTATGCGCCCGAAACCATGCCGGGAACAACCACCGTCTCTGCAGAAGAAGTGATAGAAATGATTCTCGATAATCCGAAACTTATAGTGATCGATTCCAGAAAGAAAACAGAATATATCAAAGGTCACATTGAGGGTGCCATCAATATCCTGAATACGGAACTGGGGCCTGAAGAACTGGAATTTATTGCCCCCGACAGGAATACGGCACTGCTTTTCTACTGCAACGGGGTGCGCTGCCTGAGAAGTTCAGACTCCCTTACCAAGGCTGTTGCCTGGGGCTACACAAATCTTTTCTGGTTCCGTGGCGGCTGGAAAGAATGGACTGACAAGAGACTTCCGGTGGTGACAGATTAACTTCGCAAGCTGTTTCCGGATTAACGGCGTAATCCATGCGCATCGATAAGCTATCCATCAAGACGGTTACTGTGGCCATTTTTATGATGGTCGGTATTGTGGCCATCGTTCTGTCTTTGTTCGCAGGCGCATATTTCAGGAAAGCGGCACTGGATGCCCAGGTCAGCAGTCTGTCTCGTGTTATCGAGGTGGCTTCACAGGAAATACTCAGGGTAGTCAGCAAGCAGACCTTCGATCTGGGTACGAAACTGGGCCACAACAAGCAACTGATACAGGCGTTGCAGGAAACAGATGCTGGCGCTTCCCAAAATCGGCTCGTGACGTTGCTGGATGACCCGTTTATCAGCGGCTTTGTCGGATTTGCAAAAATCAACCTGGTGAAACTGCGGGTCTACAGCCTTGATCTGGAGCCTGTTGCAGAAAGCAGTGCCGGAATAACCGGACTGGAAAATCACCTGCCGGACTATTTGGCGGCCCGGGTGATTCAAAGAACCAGGACGGAGCGCTTGCAGGCGATCGATGCGCTCTGGCTATCTGCAAAAGGACCGTTGTACTCAACGCTGGTTCCTGTGGGCGGTTTGCGTTCGGTCGGATATCTTGAGGTCATTGTTGATCCCGCCTTTAATCTGCCGGATATCGGCAATATCACAAAAACGCCAATTAGTGTCTTTTCCATGGCGGGTGCCCACATAAATATTAATGAACAGAATTATACGGACAGTCTTCTGCCGGTTGAATTTATCCTGCTCACATCCGCCGGTGAGCCGGCATTCAGAATCGTGGGTTATGAGGATGTAAGCAGGTTGAGCAATACAATGGAACATACACAAATCGTCACAACAGGCGGTTTCTTACTGCTCACGTTGATCACCCTGTTGTTTGCCCTGTGGTTGTTTAGCCGCTTTCTTTTTGTTCCGCTTGGCCAGATGGTTCAGGATATGAAACAGATTGCACATGGAAAGCTGAACCTTCCCGTCAATAAAAAGGGCCTGCGCGAGTTTTCTACGTTGGCAAAGAGCTTTGAGTCGATGGCTAATCAGGTGAAGATTCGCACGAATGACCTTGAACGGTTGCTGGATCTGGATGACAGCGCAATCCTGTGTTTCGGGCATGAGGGTGAGGCCGTTTACTTCAACAAGGGTGCCACGGCGCTGTTTGGATATCCGGATGATGAAATCAGCGACCTGGATCTGGATGATCTGTTCGCCGATGACATCGTGCAGTTGATGAAGGATGCTGTCCAGCCAAATACTACTGTGCAAAGTAATACGCTGCACACGCCACTCGGGTGTGTACGCAAGGATGGCCATGTGTTTCAAAGTGACGCTGTGATCAATCCACTGGATGTGATGGGTGGCTTTGGCTATACGATCGTTCTGAATCCGGTGGCGGATGAGAAAGATGACAGATTAACCAACCATGTTGTTAATACCATCGAGCAAAACGAGCAGCGCATGCGCGCGGTCGAGCAGTCTCTCAACAACATACTCGAGATTGCCAAAAACAACCCGGGGATGATATCCGGGGTCGGTGACCTTGAGCGACCGGCCTTGCCCGGCCTGAAAACAGATGATGACAAACGCCTGTTAAGGGAGCAGGTTGTTCAGGTGATGCGTTCCGCGCTGGCCTGCTGGGAGCATGACCTGAATAAAACCAAGCTGGATCTGGCCGAGGAGAGCAGGATCTGGCCGGTCTACATCGACAAGTCCACGCCGACGACCCGCACCCTGGATAAATACCTGCATACCGACAGCTGTCCCAAGAATCCCCGCAACCAGCGGGTCATCGATACGGCCGAGTTTGTTTTGCGGAAAATGGGCCGCAAAACTACCCTGGGCCGCAAGCAACTGCAGCAGGCGCTGGATGAATTCCGCTTGTTGATATCGGGCCTGAAGACCGCCGGAAAATAGTCACCGGGCCCCGTTTTTCCCGGTGAGGCCGGTCTGGCCCACGACCAGAATCCATTTGATTTGAACTCCGCTGTCCTGCCGTGAGACGACGCGTTGCTTTTCGTCAAAATACCTCTTTGAACGCGTCTATCCTCATGAAATGCAAGTGATATATTTGCAACCAAAGTGTACGAATTCTGACGAACAAACCCTTTGAAACGGCTAATCAGGCCGTCTATTTTCTCCAATCAGGCAAGCGGCAACAGCCATTTTCCTGCATTCAATATTACTTATCGTGTCATCCACTTCGGTCGGTGACTGTCACTCGGATTATGAACATTACCGTTAATTTGGAGGAAGTATGAAGACTGAACAATCAAGGGCTCCGGCGAGGGGCTGGGTGAAAAAGGCGCTGTGCGCAGGTGTCATCATGGGTCTGTCGATGACGGCGGGTATGTCCTTTGCGGGTCATGAACCTAAAGATGACAATGGCAATACTATGACCCCGTATGCACGTATCGCCAAAATACAGGTAGTGAAGGATGAATATGGGACCATTGATCGTGAGGCAACCTACAACAAGGCCGCGGCAGTTGCCCTGGATATTGCCACTTATATTGCCACTGTAAATGACACTGCTGCGTCGGGCTTCCCTGCTGACTGGATCGTAGGTGGTCACGAGGGCGGTGGCACTATTGAAAGTTCTATCATGCAGATCCCTTCACCTAATCCTATTGACCCGGATAACCCTGATTTGGGTATTAAAAAGGCCAATGTGATGGACCTTTGTAATTCCTACTATGCCAAGCAGGCATTAGGTGTTGCACCTATCTCCGGTACCAGCAAGAAAGTCGTTAATGGCTATAGTCATGCCCCAGCTTTACCATGTGAGCTTTCTACCTGGAATGATGATGAGAATATCTATGTTGATATGCTGGATCCTAATGCAATTTTCAGCATCTTCTTCACAGATGTGTTGGTTAGTGCTGACATGCAGGATCCGGACTTTGCGACAGCCATTACTGCTCTGCCAGTAGCAGTAAAAAGCGAAATCAAAACAGTTGTATACAAGGCGCTTGATGAAGCAGGTTACAATTACAATACCCTTGACAAGATGTTGGGCCCTAAATACAAAACTGTTGAAGAAATCTTTGAAGTAGTCGCTGTCTCACCAAACGTTTCTCCTTTCAAGCATGTTGCCTATACCAAATCGGATGGAACAGCATTTGGTCCAGGTGAAACATCTGCCGTTGCCCAGGCAATTATTAATGCCATGAGCATTCACGGTGAACCTGGTGCAGGTACGCATGACCCTGCGCTTGAGTCCATTCTGAGCCCGGGTTCCAAATGGCGTTCTGCCCGTCATTTACCGCTTGGTCTGCCTGGCAAACCAGAAAAGAACTGGGTCATTGAAGCGTGTTCTCCGACATACGCCAAAATGGCTATGGGCACTGGTATGCACCATGCAACGGCTTTACCTTGTGAAATTGCAGTGCAGCGAGTAGACCGTGATGGTGATGACTCAACCGAGTCATTGGTGATCAGCTATCTGGATCCTGCCTTTATGTTCGGTGCCATGTTTTCAGACATGACGGACGAAGAGAAGGCCGCTTTAGGTAATGTCCCTGGCTACATTAGCAGTGACCTTGGAAACATCGTGCAGTTTGCACTGGATAACGGAGCTACTGCGCTGAATGGTGGTGTTCAGTTCTACAACACCATGCTGCCCTAAGCTGTAAAAATGAAGTAATCATACCTCTCTCCCTGGTTGGTTTGCAGCATCTCCCGGTTGCCTGTTGTTACGGTGATCGGGGGCATGCTGCAGATTCACCTGGGATTCTGATGATCATGCAAGTATTCATGTACTGGAAACCTGACTATGAATAGAAACTGGTTTGTTTTACTTGTACTGCCATTACTGCTGACGGCTTCGCAGGTCAGGGCCGTTGACTATGAACTTCCCGATGTGGACGGTCAGATGCAGTCACTTGAGCAGTATCAGGGCAAGTGGGTGATCGTCAACTACTGGGCAACCTGGTGCGGCACCTGTATGAAAGAACTGCCCGATCTTGTATCCCTGCACGAAGACAACAAGGACAAGGATATTGTCGTTATTGGTGTTAATTTCGAAACCATTGGCAATGACCAGCTAAAGGCATTTGTAACTGAGCAATCAATTCCCTACCCGGTGTTGCGCAGTGAGCCCGTGCCGGTCACTGCTATCGGCAAGGTACCTGCATTGCCCACCACCTACATCATTGACCCGGCCGGGAAGGTTGTGGCTGGCGAGATAGGCCTGGTATCCCGACGTGATCTTGAAGATTACATTGCCAGCAAGAAGGCTGAAAAAGTGTCTGCCAGCAGGAACAGTTCAGATGGCTACATTGGCCCGGTGGCTGTGGTTCAGTAGCTACTGATATCCAGCACTATTCACGCAGAGTCAATGTTGTCTGCTGCGACAAAGTGTCACTTCTCAGGCGGCAGAACTCACATTACGCTGTATCTATCTCATCTTCTTAATCGTGAATGCCTGATCGCAGGCGATTCCATATTTCCCAACTTCAGGTGAACAATTTATGAAAGCTTTTAATGATCTCAAAGCAAGAACGAATGGCATTACCTTTTCAGGTAAGGCCAGTGTCGCGACGCTGCTGCCGTTGTTATGTGCGTTGGCTGTCAGCGCTGGTCCGGCCCAGGCGCAGGAGGAGGGCGCAGGCCCTCACCAGGAACAGTATGCCGGCAAGCACGGCCGCTTTGGTTACAGGAAGCCCGATCACGTCAACAGGGACGGCTATGTCAGTGACAATGATTATGGTGCCGAGAACCTGGCCTACTATGGTGACTGGAATTCCAACAGTATCTATATTTTCGATGTTGATAATATGCGTCTGCTGACGACCGTTGAGAACACCGGGGATGGTCCATACGGGATCGACCAGCAAAGCCCCGGGAAGGCCTATGCGCTGACCCGCCAGACTAAATCACTGACAATCGTCAACAATCAGACTTTCGAGAATGATGGTCTCATTCCGCTGGAGCACAAACCCCGGTCGACCAATTACAATCCAGCGACAGATTTAACGCTGGTTTCCGGGGGCGACAAGGCGATGACCAGTATTATCAGGGTCGAAAAGGATAAAGTCGTCCGGGTTATTGGTGAGAACCTGGAAACGCATCCACATGATTATGGTGGTACCCTGTCTACCGGGCACCCCCTGTGGGTGACGGACCGGCAGTTTTTCATGCTCGACCGCGCGGCACGGGAGATTCAATTGTGGCATCCCCATGACGGGCTGTTGTCGACACTGTACACAGCAACCTCGGTCCACCATATTTTCCAGCCACCTGCCGCCACCATGAAAAAAGGTGATGAGCACATCTATTATGCCGTGGAAGAAGGCAATCGGGATGAGCCGATATCACCGGCAATCCTGCGTTTCAAACTACGCGGGGACACGCTGGTCGAAACCGGTCGTGTCGAGCTGAATTCCATTGATACCAAAAAGTACGATGCCGGCGTAATGGGTGCCCACCACGCCGCGTTCCGTCCTGATGGAAAATTTATCTATGTTGGATCCGCCGAAGGTCATCTGTTTGTGATTAACAGGAAGAGGCTGAAAGTTGAAAAGGTCATAGAAGTCGGCAAGGGCGCAGGTCACACAACTTTCCTGTCCATGCGTGATCAGGCCATCATCACCAACCACAACGATACCTTTGTGTCGGTTATTGATACGGCAAACCACGAATGGGTTCGAAACGTTGAAGTGGCCAATGATGCCTCACCCGATTACAAGTCGCAGGCCCACACCTCGGGGGTCAGTCTGGATATGCAATACTTTTACAGTGCGGCAAGCCATGACGGCGTGTTTTACCGGATCGATCTGGATACATGGGTTGTGGACAAGACACTACCTGTAGAAGCAAATCTGCTGATGGGCAGCTTCATCTGGAATGGCGACGGGATGAATATGTAGGGTGATCTACAGTCCTGCAGCAGCGGGGTGAAAACCCGGCGGCAAATGCAACGGCGTCCTCCAGGTTGAACAGGCTGATATTCCCGGTGTCACCTGATTCTTTCAGCCAAGGGGTAAAGCATCTTCATTATCCCAGCCTCAGGCACGCCTCGGTGCCACCGCCAGTTCGGGGTTGAAGGGTGATTTCCCACCCCTGGGCGATACAGAGCTGCTGAACGATCGCCAAACCGAGGCCGCTGCCTCCTGTTTCCATGCTGCGTGAGTTTTCCAGTCTGTAGAAAGGTCGGAAGACCGCAGCTTGCATTCCGTCCGGAATACCGGGACCCCGGTCGAGAATTCTTATCAAGGGAACAGTTTCCTCTTCTGTCAGTCTCACTGTGACAGGATTGCCATCACCGTAACGAATGGCATTGGCCAGCAGATTGTCAAGAATCCGTTTGAGAACCTGTAAAGGGATGGGCCAGCACAAGCTTATGCCGGGTTCCCAGTCAATTTGTAACTCATCTTGCCGGAAGGTGGAAACCACTTCGGAAATTACCCGGGAAAGCTCCAGTTCCTGCAGCGCCTCGCGCTTTTCGACGCCGCGCGCCAGGAGCAGTGTTTCATTCAGAAGGTGATCCATTTCTGCTACATCTTTTTCCAGTCCTGAGATGAGTTCCTCGTCTTGTATATCCGGCAGCAGCTCAAGGGCCAGGCCAATCCTTGTCAGAGGCGTGCGCAGATCGTGTGAGACACCCGCAAGCAGCGTGGTGCGGTTTTCCAGCAACTCTGTCACCTCCCGGGACATCCTGTTGAAGTTTCTGGCCAACACCGCGAGCTCATCGGGACCTGTTTCGGGCAGTGATAGCTGCGTTTCCCCTCTTCCGAGAGCCGTTGTCGCCTCTGAAAGTGCTGCCAGGGGTTTGCTCATTCGCAATGCCAGGGTGAGGGCGGTGATCAAGGCCAGTATCAGGACGGCGACGGAGATGGTTAAGAGTGCAACAGGCGGGCGGGCACCGATCCTCTCTTTTGGAAAGCCAAAGCGAAGCAGTTTGTCAGCCATTGGAATGTCGACCCAGAGCCATGATTTATGGTCTGGCAGGTAACCCACGGACACCGGCTGGCCGAGGCGTTTATCAATGGCCTCGTTGAGGATGGCCAGATATGGGTAGCCCGGTTCTGACAGGGGAGAAAGAGGCGAGGAAGACAAGAGCTTCAGTTGGTGTGTATTGAACAACTCATGCTCAAGATCCGGTCGGGCCTCTGGAGGGAGTTCAACCCAGGTCTGTGCAGAGAGAATCAACAGCGCTGCCAGGTCTTCACCTGACTGCTTTGCCACCGGTATCAGAACATAATAGGCAATCGCGGCCAATGTGATTGCAACCAATAACAGTGAGGTGGCCATCAGGGTGATGGTTGTGCGGAAAAAAAGCGAATTGGGCAGGCGCATTGATAACCGCTATCCCTGGGCAGATCCATTTGGGCTGAAACGATACCCTTTGCCCCATACCGTATGGATAAATTGAGGGGCAGATGGCTTTTTCTCGATCTTGCTGCGCAAACGGGTGATCCGAACATCGATGCTGCGGTCAAACGGATCACGGATACCCCCACTGAGCTTATCCATCAGCTGGTCACGGGTTAAGACCCTTTCCGGATTCTGTGCAAGCACGACAAGCAGTTCTATTTCACCGGTGGTCAGCGCTACCTTGTTCCCTCTGTGCAGCAATTCCATGCCGGCGATATTGAGCGTGAAATCGCCAAACCGGATCAACTTGTCCGTTAGTGAACTACTCACCTCGGCAGGTGCTGCTCCGCGTCGCAATACCGCCCTGATCCGCGCCAATAGTTCACGGGGGTTGAAGGGTTTGGGCAGGTAGTCGTCTGCCCCCATCTCCAGTCCGACAATCCGGTCAACCTCTTCACCGCGTGCCGTGAGCATGATTATCGGCGTATTGCCTGTGGCCCTGATCTTTCGGGTCAAAGACAATCCGTCCTCACCGGGAAGCATCAGATCCAGAATAATCAGGTCTGGCTGATTGTTCCGGAGCCATCGGTCCATGCCCTTGCCGTCGCTGACTGCAGTGGTTTGGTAGCCCTGTTCAGTCAAATAGCGGGTAAGAAGACGACGTATCCCCGGATCGTCGTCAACGACCAGGATCAGCGATGTTGAGTTGTCATGATCTACACCCATCTGCCACCCGCGTTTTATTGCTGTAACAATTTGAAACAATTTCAATATAGACGGAAATATTTGTGAAACAGCTCGCACTCATAATGCACAGCATGGATTGAGTGTGTAGTGACTGGTGTTTCTACACAGTATCAAACCATCATGCGAATCCACAAGAGGAGAGTGTAGATGAAAAATATTTTGAAGACAGTGGCAGGGATTATGGTGTTGACCGCAGGATCTATAAGTGCCGAAGCGGCAGATTATTCAGACTTCAGCAACGAAGAACTGGTGCAGCAGCGTTCACAGGTTCGGGAGCTTGCGCCTGAAGATCGTGAGAGTTATCGCACAGAGATGCAGAGCAGAATGCAGTCAATGAGCAGCAATGAGCGGGCTCTGTTCCGTGAGATGAATAACATGGGCGGACAAGGCGATGGTAGCGGTAAAACGAATCGCTACGGCCAGGGCAGCGGCAACGGCTCCGGTAATATGCATCGTTATGGTCAGGGCAACAGCAACGGCTCCGGTAATATGCATCGTTACGGCCAGGGCGACAGCCAGGGGTATGGAAGTGGCTACGGTTCACGCCTGGGTGGCGGTAATGGCGGTGGCAGACGTAATCGATAACGACAAGAGAGACACCGATGGCATCATCTCAACCTAAAAGATCGATGGGAACCTTGATTGTAACTACAGTTGCAGTTGTATTCGGGTTGCTGACGATCAAATCCGGCGGAGCTGTCCTGTTCATCGGTGGAGAATATCGGCAGCAGGCAGGTAACTATGTCCCGTTTGTGCTCTGGTTCAATTTCCTGGCGGGATTTGTCTACCTGGTTGCCGGAATCGGTCTTTGGTGGCGACAACGATGGGCAACATGGCTTGCCATCATGATCGCTGCCGCTTCCGTGTCGGTATTTGTGCTGCTTGGCCTGCATATCAAAAGCGGTGGAAGCTATGAGATGCGCACGGTAATTGCCATGGGGGCACGTTGTTCAATCTGGACGGTTATCGCGCTGTTTTCCTACTGGACAATACTGCGGAAATACAAGGGGAATGTGGAGAGCCGTGGTTTTTAGCTGACTCCCTGGAAAGCAAACGGAATATGCTTTCTGTACTCCTTGCGGTAACCAGGGATATGAAGGGACCTGTCACCCTGGTTGTGAAATCAGTTATTCTTGACACCCGCCAAGAACCGGGGGATACAAGCCATCTATCGTGTTGCGCAGTAATTACCCGATTAATTCAATGTGAGTATGAAGATGATGTCCAGGAAGATCATACTGTTCCTGACAGCCCTGGCCAGTCCGGTCAGCCACGCGGATGTGGCGATCACCCTGGATGCGTTCATCGATACGATACTGAACAACAATCCTGGCGTGCAACGTATCCTCGAGCAGGAGGCGATTGCTGCCGGCCAGCTTGAATCCAGCCTGGGCATTGATGACCCGCTGCTCAGTACCAGCGGTGGTCTCAGCCGCACCGAATTCGAAAAGATCGCCGGTTTTGAGGCCGATAGCAGTAACAATCTGGAAATGGCAGTCGGTGTCGACCGGGTATTCTCGGATACCGGTACCCGGGCCAGTGTCAGTTACGGCAATACCTATACCGACCGCTCTCCGGCACTGCCGAGTGATCTCGGTGCGACCTTCCATCAACCCAGCCTCACCTTACGCCTGACGCAGCCACTGTTGGATAATGCCGGTGGCATCCAGGACCGGCTGAATATCAATCTGAACAGACTAAACCATGCCTTTGCGCGGCTTGACTCACGCGAACAGCTGGAAAGCTATATCACCCAGCTGGCCGCACTTTACCTTGACTGGTACCAGGCGTTCCGGGAGGTGGAGATTCTTGAAGCGGCATGGAACAAGGTGCAGGAGCAGGAAAAGCTGGTCAGACTCAAGGTGAGTCGTCAGGTCGCCGAGGAGTATGAGCTGTTACGCATCCAGGAAACACTCGAGGATTACTATTCCCGCTGGCAGCAGGCCGATGCCAATTACCTGGGCCTGGCGCGGCAGATTGAAAAACAGATGAACAGGCCGGCTGAAGCGCAGCAACAGCCAGCGACTGTGCTCGTGCCTGTTGATTCCGAAAATGCCAGCCTGTTGCAGCCGGTTACCGACAGCAAGCCGGACTACCTGGCAACCGATTCGAACCTGAAAGCCATACTGGATAACCTCAAGGCACAACAGGATGAGCTGCTCGCCGCACGGGATAATTCACGCAAGGCAGACCTGGGCCTGTCTTTGGAATACAGGCGTCATGGTGCGAACTCGGAGTTCGTGGATGCGCATAGCGGTGATCTCGATAAGAACGATTACTCTGTGATGCTGGAATACAGTTACCCGCTGGGTAACCGCTCGGCCAGTGGGGCCTACCAGACACAGTTGGCCAGCAAGCGTCAGGTGGCGGCCGATACCGCACAACAACTGCTGGACGCCGAGGCCGCGCTTGCCGACCTGCAGGCCCGGGAGGAGAAACTGGCGGAAGCGCTGGCTGCGGCAGACAGGAAGATCAGGCTTGCAACTCGAAAGCTCGTGAAGGAGCAGGAGTTATACCGTATCGGCCAGTTGGATCTGTTTGAGCTGCTGCAGGATGCAACGACACAATTGGAGAGTCGTCTCAGCCGGACCCGCCTGTATGTGCAGTTGCAGCAGATCCGCCTGAGTATTCGCGAACTACTGGACCGAAACCTGCAACCCATACCGTCCGGTGCCCTGACACACGGGTCGGCACCGGGATAATGGCCAGCCTGGTCCGTTTTTTTCTGCAGCATCCGTTGCTGGTCAGGATGCTCTTCCTCTCCGTCTTTGTGCTGGGTGGCTATAAGATGCTGTCTGCACAGAAGGAAGGTTTTCCTGCGGTCGATCTCAATATCATCACTGTCAATACTGTCTATCCCGGGGCATCCCCGGAAGATGTTGAGTTGAATGTCACCACCCAGCTGGAGGAGCAGATCGAGGAGATTGATGGTTTGTACGAGGTCACCTCCACCTCGCGCGAGAACTTCTCCAATATCGTTATTCAGGCAGACGAAGATGCCAGCCCGCGGGAACTGGACACCATTGTCGATGATCTCAGGCAGGCGATCGATCAGACCGAGGACCTGCCGCTGGATCTCGATGAGCTGCCAGTCGTGGATGTCTTGTCCACGGCGGATACGCCGATTATCTCCATTAACCTGTTTGGCGAGCACCAGGCCCTGCGGACCATTCTGCCATTGCTCGAACGCGGTATCGAGACATTGCCCGGTGTAGCCGGCGTGGACAAGATTGGCTACTTCGACCGTGAAATCCATATCGAGATCGATCCTGTCAAGGCACGCAAGCTGCGTATCAGCGTATCGAACGTTCTGCGAGCCATAGAGGCCCGCAATTTGCGGACCACGGGCGGTACGCTGGAGTCCTACCTCAACGAACGGACGGTCGTCAGTCTTAACAAGTTCGGTACCCCCGCCGATGTTGAAGAGGTGATCCTGCGTTCTGATATCACCGGACAAAGTGTGCGGCTTCGTGATGTTGCCAATGTTGTGATGCGCGAGAAGGACGAAACCCTGATTGTACGCAACGATGGCAAGCCGGGTATGAACCTGGTCGTTCGCAAGAAGAACCGGGCCGACATTATCGATACCCTCGAACGAGTCAAGCGCTATATGGCTGACTACCCGCTACCGGAAGGGGTCGGTTATTCCTATTCGAACGACCAGTCCGCGAGTACCCGCTTGCGACTGCAGGTGCTGGGTGGCAATGCGTTGCTGGGTTTCGTGCTGGTTACAGGCATCCTGTTGCTGGCGCTCAATCGGCAAAGTGCATTCTGGACGGCGATGAGCGTACCATTTGCCTTGTTTGGTGTATTTATTTTGCTGCCCTATGCAGGCGTGACGGTCAATGTGATTTCGCTGGCCGGCTTCGTGCTGGTACTCGGGCTGCTGGTTGATGATGCCATTGTGGTGGCAGAAAAGATTACGGCCTACCGTGAACAGGGTATGCCACCGGCGGATGCGGCCTTGCGTGGTGCGCAGGAGATGTGGAAGCCGGTCTTTGTCGCCAGTCTGACCACGATGCTGGCCTTTTCGCCCATGTTCTCCCTGGGCGGCATGCCCGGAAAATTCGCCTGGGCCATTCCTGCCGTGGTCATCCTGGCGCTGCTGGTCAGCCTTTTTGAATGTTTCTTTATCCTGCCGCACCACATTGCCGCCGGTAAGCTGTCTGCCAACGCGGGCAAGCCGCGCTGGATACAGGCAATTGAAAAAGCCTATGCCTGGCTGCTGGTGCATTTACTGCACTGGCGTTATCTGGTGTTGCTGATCATGCTGGCCATACTGGTTGGTAGTGTCATGCTGGCAAAGACCACCATGAAGTTCCAGTTCTTTCCACAAGAGGGTGTGGAAACCATCTATATAAAATTGCAGATGCCGCGCGGGGCGTCGCTGGAGGCAACCGAAAACCGGCTTCAGGAACTGGAAGGCCTGGTTTCCCGCTTGCCGGAGAATGAGCTGGAATCCTTTGCCACGCGTGTTGGCACCCTGTCGACCGAGGCCAGCAAGAACCGCGGTGACCATAGCAACTGGGGTGTTATCAGTGTCTTCCTGACAGGTGAGGCGCGTCGTACGCGCACGGCCGATAGCATTATTGAAGAACTGCGAGCGGCCACTCCGACACAGGCTGGCGAATCGCTGTTGTTCGACAAGGAACGCGTCGGACCGCCCATCGGCAAGCCTGTCGAGATTCGCGTCAGCAGCAATAACGATGCATTGCGTGACCGTACGGCTGATCAGCTGTTTGACTATCTGGGCACATTGCCCGGCGTACTCGATCTGGAGAGTGACAACCATCCCGGCAAGGATCAACTGATCGTGGATATCAATTACGCACGGCTCGCGGAAGTGGGCTTGACCGTGAAGGACGTGGCCGAGGCCCTGCGCGTAACCTATGACGGCATGCTGGTCAGCTCGACCACCAGCGTTGAGGAAACCCTGGAATACCGGGTTGTGGTGGCCCCGGAGTTTCGTGATGACCCCGATATGATTTACAACATTCCGGTGAGTAATCGGGCCGGGCGCGTGCTGACACTCAAGGATGCCGTCAGTCTGCATGAAGACAGCGGGCCGCTTGAATTCCTGCATGTCAATGGCCTGCGTACCGAGACAGTGAGTGGCGATATCGACACCAAAGTGACATCGGTTGCCGGCGTGAGGCAACAGGTCGAGCAACATTTTTCAGGGCGCTGGGCCAGCCACCCGGAACTGAGAGTCGAATTTGCAGGTGAGGCGCGGGAAGCGGCGAAGATTTTCGGTGGTTTCCTCGCTGCTGGCATTATTGCACTTGGATCCATTTTCCTGGTCGTGGCACTGCTGTTAAATTCACTTGGCCAGTCTTTCATCGTTATGGCAGTCATCCCGTTTGCCGTGATCGGGGTTATCTGGGCCTTTTTTCTGCATGGAAATCCACTGTCGTTTTTTGCGGTCATGGGAACACTGGGGCTGATTGGCGTAGTGGTGAATGACACCATCATCATGGTGACGGAGACGAACCGCGAGCTGGCTGACAACCCGACCGGTAACCTGGTCGGTACCGTCGTGAGTGGAGCCAAGAACCGCCTGCGACCGGTCCTGCTGACTACGTTCACGACGGTGGCTGGCCTGCTGCCAACGGCCTATGGGATTGGTGGCAAGGACGGCCTGATTATGCCGCTGACCCTGGCAATGGCATATGGACTGCTGTTTGCAACCCTGATTACCCTGGTGTTGACCCCGTCGCTGCTGACCATCGGGCACGATATCGGCCATTTCCTCGGCCGCGGTACCCGGCATGAACGGGGCAGACACAAGCCATAGCTCGACCCGGGTGATTCCGTTCGCCATCTGGTCTGCATGACCTGGCAGGTTATGATAATGAACGAGGGAAGGGTGACCATAAGCATATTGGCGGGAAGAAACAGGTGTACGCATTCCAGAGCGTTGACCAGTTGCCTGAGGATTTCCGGAATGATGTGAAAGGTGTGGTGCTGAATGAGCGACGGGTATTGCATATTGAGATTAGCTCGCCTGACGAGCGCCTGTAGCGCTGAAAAATTATCTGGAATCGCCATTCAAGTAAATCTTCAGCATAGAAGAAAATCGTCCGGTTATCCCGAATCGTCACCATGACAGAAGACCCGCAATGGACCGCCTTCCTGCAGTGGTCACTGCCGCAGCTGCGCATGCGCTGGTCCGGTTTTCGCAAGGTCCGCACGCAGGTGCGTAAACGGGTACACAAGCGCCTGCAGTCACTGCAACTGACCGGTCTGAATGACTACCGTGACTACCTGCTTGCGCATCCGGAGGAGTGGCGGGTACTCGATACACTCTGCCGGATCACCATTTCCCGTTTCTACCGCGACCGGGGGACCTACGAGTTGCTTGCGGACCGGATCATTCCCGGCCTCGTGGAACAGATCAGACGGGAAGGGAACAGGCAACTGCACATCTGGAGTACCGGCTGTGGTTCCGGCGAGGAGCCTTATTCACTCGCGATCCTGTGGGTGATGCAGTTGCAGCAACGCTGTCCGGATATCACGCTGAGGATCCTGGCAACAGATATCGACCCGCAGCTCCTCAATCGTGCGCGGACGGCCTGTTACCCGTTCAGCAGTCTGAAAGACCTGCCGGCGGCCTGGCGGGGATCGGCCTTTGCAGTATCTGCCGGCCGCTACTGCCTGCAGTCTGCATTCAAACGCCCGGTATTGTTCGTCGAACACGATGTCCGCGGTCCGGTACCGGCCACCGCCTTGCAGCTGA
The DNA here is from genome assembly GCA_039714155.1 of Pseudomonadota bacterium. Lineage (GTDB taxonomy): Bacteria > Pseudomonadota > Gammaproteobacteria > UBA9214 > UBA9214 > SZUA-186. The sequence goes on from JBDLJX010000041.1 coordinate 19,564, forward strand.
TCCTGTGCCGGAACCTCGTCTATACCTATTATGATGAAGACCTGCAGCGCGAGATCACGCAACGGCTGGTTGACGCATTGCAGCCCGGTGGCTTGCTGGTGGTTGGCAGCCACGAGACATTGCCCGCCGATGTTCCGGGGTTCACGCCCCTGTCCTGCAACCGGGCGATCTATAAAAAAACCTGAACACGCAATTGCGTAAAATATCGTCGGTATGCCCCCGCGTTATCTGCTGCTGTTACTCTTCATCGCGGTCTTCCTGGTGACGCTAGCCAGCGGTGAACTGGCATCGCTGGAGATGGTTCCGCTGCGCCGCAACAGGTTCCGTCTCAACCGTGCAACCCGCGATGACGTCGACTGGTTAAGGAAAATGCTGGACCGTGAGAGCCGGTCGCTGGGGGGCGCGGGTAATGCGATCGAAAAACGCGACACTCCGGCTGGCCTGGACATAAACAGTGAGGTGGTGTTTGGCGTCTGTTTTTATATCAGGACGTTCGGACTGACTGTGCCGGTATTGATCGGACAGCCGTCACAATCAGCGCACCAGCAGCACGGGGCAGGAGAGGGCTTCCAGGCATTGGTCAAGACCGGCCTGCTGCAACAGCGGGTGTTCGGCTTCCGCGACCAGGATACAGATGCCAGACGTACCCGCGGCCCGTACCAGGGATTGCACGTCAGTGCCGGTGAGTTGTACGAAGCGGGCCAGTTGCTTGTGAGAGTCCAGAATAGTCCGGGCCTTTGCCTTCAAGTCCGGCATGTCTTCTGCCTGATTTTCCGGTAACAGGAACGTCAGGCGGGCATCCAGGTCTTTTGCAAGGCTGCAGGCTGTCGCCACAGCCCGCATCGCCTGCTCCGAATCGCTGAACAGGACGCTGATGGAGGTGACCGCTTCACGGGATTGACGTGCGCGGGGGCGTGTTGTGGCCCACGTGCGGGAGGAAACCAGCGAACTTACCCGGCCCAGGCTGAGGATATCAGCAGCAAAAGCCCGTGTCAGTGATGCTGCCCCGGCATGGCCCCGCCATACCTGAAACGACCAGGGCACGCCCATCTCCATGGCCGCCTGTTCAAGCATTCGTTCAGCGTGCCGGGCCAGCGTACGCAGTTCACGTTGCATGCGTTGTGTGCTGATTGTTTCCTCGGCAAGCGACCATGGCCTGACTTCGCGCAAAAATGAAAGTCCAGCCAAACGAATCAGGTTGATATCTTCAACAAAGACGCCCTCGAGCTCGGCGCCCATAAGCGCTGCCAGACGAACGGCGGTCTCCAGTGCCGGACGGCCTGACTCGGATACATCCAGGGTGACCATGATGTGCCGGATTGTGGTTTGCTCGGTTGCCGGCGTCATGAGGGTGCCTTTTCCTGTGAGGAATCCCCTTTTCCTCCCTTTGACGCATAGGCCTGCATCGTCTCGGAGTAGCGGGTGAGTGTATCTTCCACGCGGCGGTTGATGCTGCCATCAGGAAATTGTCTCTGGTCATCCCGTTGTCCTGCCGGTATGCCTGTAAGTAACTCGATTCCGTCATCGACCCTGTCGATGGCATGGATGGCAAACTTTCCGGCCGCGACGGCTTCGCGGACGTCCTCGCGCAGCATCAGGTGTTTGATATTCGTTGCGGGAATGATGACGCCCTGGTCTCCCGTCAGGCCACGCACATTGCAGATATCAAAGAAACCCTCGATCTTTTCGTTCACACCGCCGATTGGTTGTATCTCGCCTTGCTGATTCACCGACCCGGTGACAGCCAGTGACTGACGGACGGGGGCATCGGCTAATGCTGATAACAGCGCATAGAGTTCGGCCGACGAGGCACTGTCGCCCTCGACCTCACCGTAGGACTGTTCGAATACCAGGCTTGCCGAGAGCGCGAGTGGACGGTCAAGCGAATAGCGTGCTCCCAGGAATGCCGAAAGAATGAAGACACCCTTGGAATGTATGGGGCCGCCCAGTTCCACTTCCCGTTCGATATCCACCACATTGCTGTCGCCCATGCGCACACGGGCTGTAATGCGTGACGGTCGGCCAAACATGAAGTTCCCCAGGTCGAGTACCGACAGGCCGTTTATCTGGCCCGTTTTCTGTCCTGCCGTGTCGATCAGCAGCGTCCCGCGCCGGATTTCGTCCTGCATGTGTTCGCGGATGCGGTCCACGCGGTAGATTCGGGCATCGATTACCTGTTGCACGTCTTCAACGGTAACTGTCTCATGTTCATGTTGTGTTGCCCAATAATCCGCCTCACGCAGTATATCGGTCAGGCTGCGTGTATGGGTCAGCAGCTTCTCGCCATCCTCCAGCAGCCGGGCACTGTGTTCAATGACACGGGCAACCGCGGAGCGATCCAGTGGCTGCAGGTTTTCCTTGCGTAGCAGGGTTCCGATCAGGCGTGCATAGAGTTGCTGGGTTTCAGGATTGCGGTCCATCCGGTAGTCGAAATCCACGGCGACCTTGAACAACTCGCTGAACTCGGGATCAAACAGGGAGAGCAGGTAGTAGATGTGCGGTTCGCCAAGCAGGATAACCTTGATATCCAGGGGAATCGGTTCCGGTTCCAGCGAGACGGTACTGACCAGGCTCATCAACTGGGCCAGCGATTCAATGCGTATTTCACCTGCCTGCAGTGCACGCTTCAGACCTTCCCAGGCAAATGGCTGCATCAGTACTTTGAGCACATCCAGGATCAGATAACCCCCGTTGGCACGGTGCAGGGCACCGGGACGGATCATGGTGAAATCGGTAATCAATGCGCCCAGTTCCGCCCGGTGTTCGACGCGCCCGATGAGATTGTTGTAGCTCGGGTAGTCTTCATAAATAACCGGTGCACCATCGTGATCTTCATGCGTTATGAAGACATTGATGCGGTAGCGCATGTCCACCTGTATCCCTTCGTCGCGCTGTGGAAGCTCTATACCAAGAATCTGAAAGCCGTGTTTTTCCTCTTCATGGCGAAGGAAGTGGCGGAAGTTTTCGATGGCATCTTTTTCCACTTCATGTAGATATTTAATGACTTCCGGCAACTCCTTGTATTTTTCGCGCAATGTATTGATGAGATGTGAGATGGCGCTGATTGCCATTTCGCGGTTGAGTTTGCTCATGCGATCGCGGACTTCCTTTTCCCACTTCGGGGCCTCGTGCAGCATCTTGCGCAACTGCTCCTGCAAATCCCCGGTATCCTGCTCAATGCGCTTGCGCTCTTTTTTGGACAGGCTCTCAAAATCCTCCTGGCTGAGGACCTCGCCTTTACGCACCGGCGCCAGTGTAAAACCGGTCGGCGTGTGAATAAGGGCGATCTGCTTTTGTTCGGCGTTGTCCTGTATCTCTTTCAGTGCCTGTTCCTTTTGCTCACTGAGTTCCTCTTCTATTGCCTGTGAGCGAGTGCGGTACTCGTCGCTTTCGAAGACCGTGGGGATGGTGGCGCGCAGGTCCACGACAAGTTGTTCCATGTCCCGCTCCAGTTCCATGCCACGCCCGGGAGGCATGCGCAGCATGCGCGGCTCATGGGGCTGTTGGAAGTTGTTGACGTAGCACCAGTCCGGCGGCAGTGGTTCGGACCTTGCCTGCTCGCTGGCGTAACGTTGCGCCAGCTCATGTTTACCGATGCCGGTCGGGCCCAGTGCAAAAATGTTATAGCCCTTGTGCTGGATGCCAATGCCGAACCTGACCGCATCGACCGCTCTTGGCTGGCCTATGATTTCCCCCAACTCCTCCAGTTCTGCCGTGGTCCTGAAGTCAAACTGTTCCGGGTCGCAGCGCTGGTACAGGGCATCAGGTTTCAGTTGTGTGATGGCCATTTATCTGTCCCTATCCGTTGTCTATTGTAGTCCAGGGTAAACGAGTCCTGACAAGCATGTACTCATTTTTCTTCAATGGCTGTATCGGACACCATCGGCCAGTAAGTACGAGTTTATTGTGGGGGCTGATGTGACTTGTCTTCATTGATCCCGGTCTAGTACTCTTTCAAGATGATATTGCCGGGTTCAGCGCTCCTGTGGTGTCTCGCAACAAGGCGCCGTGCGCAGGCAATGGCCTGAGTCCTTGTCAAGCACGGCAACGCCGCTGCGGGGCACCACAGGAGCGCCCGAAGGGTTGGTCTGTCAGCGTCCATGGCTGCGTTCCGCCTCTTGGAAAGGACTATGGCCATTCCCTGCGAGGCGCGCCTTGCCCTGAACACTGACAGACCAACTGAACATGGCAATATCATCTTGAAAGAGTACTAGGAGCCTGTCGGACTTAGGAACAATCTACTGCGCTGATGGGAGAGCGGCCCAAATGTCCCCAATTTTTCGTTACGTAGGCCCACTATGCGCCTCAAAATTGAGACCATTTGTTCTCGCTCTCCCATCATGCTAGCTACGATTGCCTAAGTCCGACAGGTTCCTAGAGAGTTTGTATCCTGATTTGCCAGTTTTCGTAACAGAGGGGGCAGCATCGCAGGTACGAGCCGAATATGCCAGCAGCATAAATATGAAGGCGAGCTGGATATTCACTATACCGAGGAGGCGGGTATCGTGCGCGTGACATGGACGCACCAGCAGTAAAACCGGTTATTCACCGGTAATGCGAGCTAATCCCCTTCTTGTTTCTTGTGCCAATGCCAGGGACAGGGAATGCACCACCTCTTTAAAAGACCCCGTATCACGCATTACAGCACGCTGTCGGTTATAGGGAAGTCCGCTATCGATCCGTTCGCACAGGTGATCGAGGTGCGGCCGCTCCGTTACCGGATCGGCGTATGGCGAGATCAATTCCAGTGTCCTGAGGGCAACGTCCTGCAGCTGCGCAAGATCACCCTTTTCGTTGATGATGAATTGTGCGTCGATTCCGAATCGCGACGCAATGAAACAGTTGTCCTTGAGAAACCACCAGGAAAGGGGCTGCAGTGGTCTGACACCCTCATGTCCATTGCGGGTTTTTTGCAGGAAAACGGCCAGCGCCCGGATGAATACAGCGAGCGCAAGCGCCTCTGAAATTGTTGCTTGAGCATCCATGATCCGGACTTCCAGGGTGCCCAGGTGCGGCCGGGGACGAATA
>JBDLJX010000042.1:0-23415 GCA_039714155.1 Pseudomonadota bacterium
CTCTTGACAAGGGAATGGCCATTGCCGGCGAGGCGCGCCTTGCCGTGAACGTTGACAAGCTAACTGAACTCGCAATTATCACATGGATAGAGCACTAGGAGCCTGTCGGACTTAGGATGATTCTACTGCGGCGGCGGGAGAGTGGCCCAAATGCCCCCGATTTTTCGTTACGTAGGCCTACTATGCGCCTCAAAATCGGGATCATTTGTTCTCACTCTCCCACTCACCTCGCTACGAACCCCTAAGTCCGACAGGCTCCTAGCCCGTGCTTCACACCGCGGGGCGAGATTTATTTGTGGTACTGTGCGGAGAGTTCATGCACGGCATCGACCAGTGCGCCGGCATGCTCGGGATCGACGTCGGGGGTAATGCCATGGCCGAGGTTGAAGATATGTCCGGAGCCATGCCCGAAAGCGGCCAGTACGTCGCCGACCTTTGCACGGATGACTTCCGGTGCAGCATAAAGTATGGCGGGATCGAGGTTGCCCTGCAGGGCAACCCGACTGCCGACACGCTTGCGCGCCATGGCGAGGTCGGTGGACCAGTCGATGCCGAGTGCGTCACAACCGGTATCGGCCATGGCCTCCAGCCATTGGCAGCCGCCCTTGGTAAATAAAATTACGGGCACCTTGCGGTCTTCCGCCTTGCGGGTCAGGCCGCTGACAATCTGCTGCATGTAGTTGAGTGAAAATTCCGTGTAGTCGGCCGGTGTCAGCACGCCACCCCAGGTATCGAAGATCATGACAGCCTGGGCGCCGGCGGCAATCTGCGCATTCAGGTAGCTGGTGACCGACCTGGCGACAGTCTCAAGCATGCGATGCAGCAGCAACGGTTCGTTGTAGAGCATGCCCTTGATCCTGGAATACGTCTTGGTGGAGCCGCCTTCCACCATATAGGTGGCCAGCGTCCAGGGGCTGCCGGAAAACCCGATCAGCGGTACACGATTGTTGAGTACGCGCCGGATCAGGCGTATGGCATCCATGACGTAACGTAACTCGGTTTCCGGGTCAGGAACTGCCAGGGCATCGACAGCGGCGGCCGTGCGCACCGGTTTTTCAAAACGCGGGCCTTCACCTTTCTCGAAGTACAAGCCGAGTCCCATGGCATCCGGTATCGTCAGAATATCGGAAAACAGGATGGCGGCATCCAGCGGGAAACGTACGATTGGCTGGAGGGTAACTTCGCAGGCGAGTTCCGGGTTGGTGCACAGGTTCATGAAGCTGCCGGCCTCGGCACGGACCTTGCGGTACTCGGGCAGGTAGCGTCCGGCCTGGCGCATCATCCACACGGGGGTAACATCCACGGGTTCGCGGAGCAGGGCTTTTAGCAGTCGGTCGTTTTGTAGTGGTTGCATTGTCTAAAAAACCTGTCTTGCGCAGAGATGCAAAGAAAAAATCATCGCCACAGAGGGCACAGAGAACACCGAGAAAAAGCTACTAACTTAAAACCATACCGAAATCCCGAGTCATTCCCGAGCAGGCGGGAATCTGGGGAACTGGTTTCAAATTAAAGCCCCGGATTACGCTGCGCTCTATCCGGCCGGCATGAGTGCACCGTTTAGCTATCCTGCATAGCGTTTTTGTCTCTGTGTTCTCTGTGCCCTCTGTGGCTAAAGGTTTCAGGTTTTCTCTGTGGTTTTGCGCGAAATTATTTTTATCTCGGCAAATCAGACGAACCCGTCAAATACGCATCAATCGACCGTGCACATTGGCGCCCCTCGCGGATCGCCCAGACCACCAGCGACTGGCCACGGCGCATGTCGCCGGCGGCAAACACTTTATCTATCGAAGTGTGGTAGGCCCTGTCGCCCCCGGTGTCACCCTTGACGTTGCCGCGCGAGTCCAGTTTGACATCGAGTTCCTTCAGCATACCTTCATGCGCGGGATGTACAAAGCCCATCGCCAGCAGTATCAGGTCGGCCTTGAGCTGGTACTCGCTGCCTTCGATTTCCTGCATCTGCCAGCCGCCATTTTCGTCCTGTCGCCACTCGACGCGGACACAGTTGATCGCGGTGACCTTGCCGTCCCTGCCTTCGATGGACTTGCTGGCCACCGACCAGTCACGTACCGCCCCTTCCTCCTGCGAGCTGGAGGTGCGCATCTTGTTCGGCCAGTTGGGCCAGGTCAGCGCCTTGTTTTCCTTCTCCGGTGGTTGCGGCAGGATTTCCAGTTGCGTGACCGACAGCGCGCCCTGGCGGAACGAGGTACCAATGCAGTCAGAACCGGTGTCGCCGCCACCGATGACAATGACATGCTTGTCTTTTGCGGTAATCGAAACAGCTGCGTCGATGGTGTCGCCGGCGTTACGCTTGTTTTGCTGCGGCAGGAAGGTCATGGCGAAATACACGCCATCAAGGTCACGCCCCGGTACGTCCAGGTCGCGTGGATGTTCGGAACCGCCGGTCAGTGCAATTGCATCGAAGTCTGCGAGCAGTTCGCTGGCAGTCTTGTCGAGGCCGATATGTACCTCGGTGTGGAAGGTCACACCCTCGGCCTGCATTTGAGCCATGCGCCGGTCGATGATGTGTTTTTCCATTTTGAAATCGGGAATGCCGTAGCGCAGCAGGCCACCGATGCGGTCGCTTTTCTCGAACAACGCGACCTCGTGGCCGGCACGCGCCAGTTGCTGGGCGCAGGCCATACCAGCGGGACCCGAGCCGACCACGGCGACACGCATGCCGGTCTTGTGTTCGGCGATTTGCGGTTTGATCCAGTCGTTCTCCCAGGCCTTGTCGACGATGGCGCACTCGATGCTCTTGATGGTGACCGGGTTGTCGTCGATGTTCAGCGTGCAGGCCTCCTCGCACGGTGCCGGGCAGATACGGCCGGTGAATTCCGGGAAGTTGTTGGTCGAATGCAGTACGCTGATCGCTTCGTGCCAGTTGCCCTGGTAGACGAGGTCGTTCCAGTCGGGAATGATATTGTCGACCGGGCAGCCCTGGTGACAGAAGGGGATACCGCAGTCCATGCAGCGCGCACCCTGGTTGCTGATCTCGCTGTCATTCAGCGGGATAACGAACTCCCTGAAGTGCTGGACACGATCAGCCGGCGGCTTGTAGCTGCGATCGAGCCGTTCGAATTCCATGAAGCCGGTCGGTTTGCCCATGATCAATGACCTCCCTGGGCGAGCTGTGCTGTCGCTGTTTTTTCTGCCTGCATTTCCTGCAGGGCGCGCCGGTAGTCAACCGGCATGATCTTGACGAACTTCGACACGTATTCGCTCCAGTTGTCCAGAATCTGCCTGCCACGGGCGCTGCCGGTGTAATGCACATGCTGCTCAATCAGCTGGCGCAGGCGGATATCATCAAAGCGGGTCATGTCGTGGCTGACATCGACCTTGCCATGGGTTTCCAGGTCACCGCCCTGGTGATCGAGTTTTTCCAGTGCGTCATCTTCGGACAGGATTGGTTCGAGTTCCACCATGGCGAGGTTGCAGCGCTGCTCAAAATCACCGCGCTCATCCAGCACATAGGCGATACCACCGCTCATGCCGGCAGCAAAGTTGCGACCGGACTTGCCGAGTACGACCACCACGCCACCGGTCATGTATTCGCAGCCGTGGTCACCGACGCCTTCGACGACAGCCGTGGCGCCGGAATTACGCACGGCAAAACGCTCACCGGCAACGCCGCGAAAATAGCACTCACCGCTGATGGCGCCGTACAGCACCGTGTTGCCGACAATAATGTTTTCTTCCGGTACGATCGGTGATTCCTGTGGCGGATAGACCACCAGCCGGCCGCCACTGATGCCTTTGCCGACATAGTCGTTGCCTTCACCGATCAGCTCGATACTGACGCCACGGGCAACAAAGGCACCGAAACTCTGGCCGGCAGTGCCGTGCAGAGTGATGCTGATGGTGTCTTCCGGCAGGCCGGCATGACCGTAGCGCCTGGCAATTTCACCAGACAGCATTGCACCAACGGTACGGTTGGTGTTGCGTATTGGCAGATCGATCTTCACCGTCTCGCGGTTGTCCAGTGCCGGTTGTGCCTGTTTGATGAGTACGTTGTCGAGCGCCTTTTCAAGGCCGTGGTCCTGTGTCTGATTGTGATAGATCGGCACGTCCGGACCGGCCTCCGGCTTGTGCAGGATGCGCGAGTAGTCCAGTCCCTTTGCCTTCCAGTGGTCGGTGGCACGGTGCATATTGAGGTGCTGCGACTGGCCGATCATGTCATCGAACTTGCGGTAGCCGAGCTTCGCCATGAGTTGGCGGATTTCCTCGGCGACGAAGAAGAAGTAATTGACCACGTGTTCCGGCTTGCCGGTAAAACGCTTGCGCAGTTCCGGGTCCTGGGTGGCAACGCCGACCGGGCAGGTGTTGAGATGGCACTTGCGCATCATGATGCAGCCTTCGACGATCAGCGGTGCGGTGGCAAAACCGAATTCATCGGCACCCAGCAGTGCGCCGACGATGACGTCACGGCCGGTGCGCATGCCGCCGTCGACCTGCACGGCGATACGGCCACGCAGGTTGTTCAGTACCAGTGTCTGGTGGGTCTCGGCAAGGCCGATTTCCCACGGACTGCCGGCGTGCTTGATCGAGGTCAGCGGGCTGGCGCCGGTACCGCCGTCATAGCCGGCAATGGTGACATGGTCCGCATGCGCCTTGGAGACCCCGGCGGCAACCGTGCCGACACCGACCTCGGAGACCAGCTTGACGCTGATGTCGGCCTGCGGGTTGGCGTTCTTCAGATCGTGAATCAGCTGCGCCAGATCCTCGATGGAATAGATGTCATGGTGCGGCGGTGGTGAGATCAGGCCGACCCCCGGGGTTGAATGACGCACCTGGGCAATGGTGGCATCGACCTTGTGGCCCGGCAGCTGGCCGCCTTCACCCGGCTTGGCGCCCTGCGCCATCTTGATCTGGATCATGTCGGCGTTGGCAAGGTACTCGGTGGTCACGCCAAAACGTCCGGAGGCCACTTGCTTGATGGCCGAGCGCATGGAATCGCCGCTCTCCAGCGGCTTGAAGCGTTCCGGCAGCTCGCCACCTTCGCCGGTATTCGATTTGCCGCCAATGCGGTTCATGGCAATGGCCAGCGTGGTATGCGCTTCCCAGGAAATGGAACCGAATGACATGGCGCCGGTAGCGAAACGCTTGACGATTTCCCTGGCTGGCTCGACTTCGTCCAGCGGCACAGCCGTGTCGGCAAAATTGAATTCAAACAGGCCGCGCAGTGTCAGCAGGTGTTCGTTCTGCTCGTTAATCAGTTTGGCAAACTCGCGGTAGGTTTCCGGATTGTTGCCGTGTGTTGCATGCTGCAGTTTGGCAATCGAGTCCGGTGTCCACATGTGGTCCTCGCCACGCAGGCGGAAGGCGTAGTCGCCACCAACGTCGAGCTTGTCCTGGTAGATCGGTGCATCTCCCCAGGCATCGCGGTGCCAGCGTGCGGCTTCGATGGCGATTTCCGGCAGACCGGCACCCTCGATGGTGGTGGCCGTGCCGGTGAAGTAGCGTTCCACAAATTCACTGGTCAGGCCGACCGCATCGAAGATCTGGGCGCCACAATAGGACTGGTAGGTGGAAATACCCATCTTCGACATGACTTTCAGCAGGCCCTTGCCGATGGCCTTGATGTAGCGTTTTTGTACCTCGTTCTCGCTGAGGTCTTCCGGCAGGCGTTCACGGATGGAGCTAAGCGACTCAAAGGCAAGATACGGGTTGATGGCTTCGGCGCCGTAACCGGCAAGGGTGGCGAAGTGGTGTACTTCGCGGGCGCCGCCGGTTTCGACAACCAGACCGGATTCGGTGCGCAGACCGGTGCGCACCAGGTGGTGGTGGACGGCGGCCGTTGCCAGCAGTGCCGGAATGGACAGTCGGTCGGTATCGACCTGGCGGTCGGACAGGATGAGGATATTGTAGCCTTCGTCAACCGCGGTTTCGGCAGCCTGGCACAGCGCGTCCAGCGCCGGCTGCATGCCGGCCGGGCCCTGTTCCGCCGGGAAGCATATGTCGAGTGTCCGGGTACGGAAGGCGCCACCGGTGTGGTCCTCGATATGGCGGATACGTTCGATGTCGGTATTGGTCAGGATCGGCTGGCAGACTTCCAGGCGCATGTGTTCGCCGGCCGACGCATGACCGAACAGGTTGGGGCGCGGTCCGATCAGTGACACCAGTGACATCACCAGTTCCTCGCGGATCGGGTCTATCGGCGGGTTGGTGACCTGGGCGAAATTCTGTTTGAAATAATTGGCGAGCGGCTTCGGCTTGCTGGACAGCACGGCCAGCGGGTTGTCCGCACCCATCGAGCCGATGGCCTCCTGGCCGGTGATCGCCATGGGTGTCATCAGGAACTTGATATCTTCCTGGGTGTAGCCAAAGGCCTGCTGCCGGTCGAGCAGCGTCGCTGCGTCCGGTACCATGGGGCTGACTTCACCCGGCAGTTTCTCCAGCCGGATCTGGGTCCTGTTAAGCCATTCCTGGTAAGGCCGGTTATCGGCCAGCCCGGCCTTCAGCTCGGCATCATCGATGATGCGGCCTTCCTCGAGGTCGATGAGGAACATCTTGCCGGGCTGCAGACGCCATTTCTTGACGATGCGTTCTTCCGGGATATCCAGCACGCCCATCTCCGAGGCCATGACGACCAAATCATCGTCGGTAATCAGGTAGCGTGCCGGCCGCAGGCCGTTGCGGTCGAGGGTGGCGCCGATCTGGCGGCCATCGGTAAAGGCCACGGCAGCGGGGCCATCCCACGGCTCCATGACCGCGGCGTGATATTCATAGAAGGCGCGGCGTTTTTCATCCATCAGCGGGTTGCCGGCCCAGGCCTCGGGAATCAGCATCATCATGGCGTGCGACAGCGAGTAACCGCCGGTGACCAGCAGTTCCAGCGCGTTGTCGAAACAGGCCGAGTCCGACTGGCCTTCGGCGATCAGCGGCCAGAGCTTGTCGAGGTCGTTACCGAACAGGTCGGAGGCCATGGAGTGGCGGCGCGCGTTCATCCAGTTGATGTTGCCGCGCAGGGTATTGATCTCGCCGTTGTGCGCAATCATGCGGAACGGCTGCGCCAGGTCCCATGACGGGAAGGTGTTGGTGGAGAAGCGTTGGTGCACCAGTGCCAGTGCGCTGGTGACACGTTCGTCATTCAGGTCGGCGTAGTAGGCATTGACCTGGTTGGCCAGCAGCATGCCTTTATAGGACAGCGTCCGGCAGGACATGGACGGCACATAAAAGGTTGTGCAGCCCTCCAGGCCACAATCGGCCACGACATTCTCGGCCCGTTTGCGGATGACGAACAGCTTGCGTTCGAAGGCATCGGTGTCAGTGCAGTTGTCACCGCGGCCGATGAAGACCTGGCGGACATCCGGTTCGACCGCCTTGACGCCTGCACCGACGCCGCTGTTGTCGGTCGGCACATCACGCCAGCCCAGCAGGGTCTGGCCTTCCTCGGCAATGATGGACTCGAGCAGGGCAACGCACTTCTGGCTGGTCGTAGCCTGCTGCGGCAGGAAGATGGCGCCAACACCGTAATTACCTGCGGCCGGCAGCTCGATACCAAGTGTGGCGCATTCCTCGCGCAGGAATGCATCCGGGATTTGCATCAGGATACCGGCGCCATCGCCGGCCAGCGGGTCGGCGCCGACCGCGCCGCGGTGGGTCAGGTTTTCAAGAATCTGCAGACCCTGGCGAATGATGTCATGGGATTTGTGGCCCTTGACGTTGGCGACGAAGCCGACGCCACAGGCATCATGTTCGTTGGCGGGGTCGTACAGGCCTTGTCGGGGTGGCAACATGCCGTGCGTCATTGAATACACCCTGTCTTGTTCGTGTCAGGTATCGCCCCGGCACGTTGTTGTCGGACATGCTGGCGATAAAATTATATATAATTCAGTCAGTTGAAGAATATTTCCGCTGCAGGCCAGCGACCCTGCACAGGTGCATGAGCCGCGGCCAAAAGGCCGAACAGTATAGCGCCGCCGGGCTGGCGGTTCAATTTAGTCAGGTGCGTTTTTCCTTATTGATTTCAGGGGTATGCATTCGATCAGCGTTATTCCTTCCGGGCCTGCATGAAGACCACCTGGTAGCCACGCTTGAGTTGCTCGTCGCGGGCCTGCAGCAATGCGGCTTCGGCGGCCTCGCGATCGGCGAAGTGCTCGCGCTTGAGTCGGCCGCTGGCGCCCTGATATCCCCATTCACGCACCAGTGCCCAGCCTTCCAGCAGGTCTTCCTGCAGGTGCAGGTGATAGTAGCGCGGCGCCTTGTCACCCTCGGTCGGGATTTGCATGTAGATACGCATGGGTAATCGTCAAATCAGGGATGTCACCCAGTCCGTCAGAAAAAAACTTGTCACAGAGGTCACAGAGGGAAAATAAAAATGCTCTTGACCTTCGTTTCTGCAAACAAAAGCCAGGATCCTTTGCAGTTATACGTTCTGAAACCTGTTGTAAAAACAGGTGTACCTGAATTTGATTTGTCTTCCTCTGTGACCTCTGTGGCGAATTTGTTTACATTGATGGATTGAAGGTGCGTTCGTACTCGGCAATGGCATAGCGGTCGGTCATGCCGGCGATGTAGTCGGCCACGGCGCGGCCACGGCCATCGTCGCCATTTTCCTGTTCCAGCAGGCGGGCCTTTTCCCGTGCTTCGTCCGGCATCAGTCGCGGGTCGTCCATGAAGGCATTGAACAGGGCCGTGATGGTGCGGGTGGCCTTCGCTGTCATGCGATGCACCCGGTAATGGCGGTACAGGTTGGTGCGCAGGAAGCGTTTCAGCTCCAGGTTCTGTTCGCGCATGTGGTCACTGAAGGCGACCAGTGGTGCACCGAGGTTGCGGACTGCCTCGACATTTTGCGGCATGGCCTGCTGCAGGTTGGTCAGCGTTGTCTCGATCAGGTCAACGACCTGGCAATTGATCAGGCGGCGGACCACTTCATGGATGGTGCGGCGCGGAGACAGTTCGGGGTAACTGCGGCGCACGGTTTCGTACTGTTCGCGGAACAGGGCAACCTCGTTGAGATGTTCCACCTGGATGAGTTCCGAGCGCAGACCGTCATCGACATCGTGGCTGTTGTAGGCAATTTCGTCGGCCAGGTTGGTCATCTGCGCTTCCAGCGAAGGCTGCCGTTTCTGCAGGAAGCGTTCACCGAGTTCGCCCAGCTGGCGTGCGTTCCTGTGCGAGCAATGCTTGAGGATGCCTTCGCGGGACTCGAAGGTCAGGTTGAGACCGGGGAATTCCGCATAGCGTTCCTCCAGCTCATCCACGACCCGCAGTGACTGCAGGTTGTGTTCGAAGCCGCCATAGTCCTGCATGCAGGCATTCAGTGCATCCTGGCCGGCATGCCCGAACGGCGTATGGCCGAGATCGTGTGCCAGCGCGATGCCCTCGGTCAGATCTTCGTTCAGACACAGGGCGCGCGCAATTGAACGTGCAATCTGGGCGACTTCAATGGAGTGGGTCAGGCGGGTGCGGAACAGGTCACCCTCGTGGTTGACGAATACCTGGGTCTTGTATTCCAGCCGCCGGAACGCGGCCGAGTGGATGACACGGTCGCGGTCACGCTGGAACTCGCTGCGATACGCCGGTGCTGATTCTGCATGAAGACGGCCGCGTGAGCAGCTGTCGGAAACGGCACAGGGGGCGAGCGTGCTGTTGTGGACGGTGGACGCTACGCTGCTCATGTCTCAGGCCGCTCTGGTCAGGGTCTGGTTCAGCAGTGCCGGGTCAAAGTCCCCGGTGATGAAGGCGTTGCCAATTTCCCTGAGCAATACCAGCCGCAGGCCACCGTCGATGACTTTCTTGTCAACGGCCATCAGTTGCATGAATTGCTGTTCATCCATACTGTCCGGCGGACAGGTCGGCAGGCCGGCACGTTGCAGCAGTGACTCGATACGTCCGACATCGGCAGCCGGCAGCCAGTTGTGCCGTGCCGACAGGTCAGCCGCCATCAGCATACCGGTGGCGATGGCCTCGCCATGCAGCCAGTTACCATAGCCGGTGCCGGTTTCAATCGCATGGCCGAAGGTGTGGCCAAGGTTCAGCAGTGCGCGCTGGCCGCTTTCGCGTTCATCAGCGGCAACGATTTCTGCTTTTAGCGCACAGGAGTGTTCGATGGCGTAGGCCAGTGCTGCCTTGTCGCGTGCCTTGAGGCGATCCAGGTTGTCATCCAGCCAGTCATAAAAACCGGCATCACGAATCAGACCGTATTTGATAACCTCGGCGAGCCCGGCTGCCAGTTGCCGGTCGTCGAGGGTATCCAGGGTATTGGTGTCGATGATGACGCAGCCGGGCTGGTGGAAGGCGCCAATCATGTTTTTGCCGAGTGCATGGTTGACACCGGTCTTGCCACCCACCGATGAGTCGACCTGGGCCAGCAGGGTGGTGGGGATTTGCACGAAGGCGACGCCCCGCTGATAGCTGGCCGCGGCAAAGCCGGTAATGTCGCCGACCACGCCACCGCCGAGTGCAACCAGTGTGCAGCTGCGATTGAAACGGTGTTCCAGCAGCGCATCGAAGATGCTGTTCAGGGTATCCAGATTCTTGTACTGCTCGCCATCCGGCAGGATCACGGTTTCGACATCGAAATCACCGAGCAGGCGCATGACGGCATCCAGGTACAGCGGGGCGATGGTGTCATTGGTCACTACCATGACCTTGCGGCCGCGGATGTGTCCGGTTAGCAGTTCCGGTTGCTGCAGCAACGCCTGACCGATATGGATCGGGTAGCTGCGTTCACCGAGATCAACGGTAAGCGTCTTCATATTGTGTACGGACATGCATCAGGAAAACAGCATATCGGATAACCACTTGCGAGGGCAAACACGGTGCCCTGTCAGTCCTGTTCGAGTTTATCCAGGATCTCGTGGACGACTTCGCGGACGCGCTTGCCGTCGGTATCCACCACCAGGTCGGCGGTTTCCCGGTACAGGGGTTCACGCACCTGCATCAGGTCGGTCAGCTTCTGCTGCGGGTCTTCTGTTTGCAGCAATGGCCGGGTTCGGTCCCGCGAGGTGCGTCTCAGTTGCTGCTTGACCGAGGTGTGCAGGTAGATGACATGGCCGCGTTCCGTCAGGTGCTTGCGATTGTCCGGGTCCAGGATGGCGCCGCCGCCGGTGGCCAGGACGATAGCGGGCATCTGTGTCAGCTCATCGATGACCGCCGCCTCGCGCTTGCGGAAGCCTGTCTCACCCTCGATTTCGAAGATCAGCGGGATATCGACGCCGGTGCGGATTTCGATTTCGTGATCACTGTCATGGAAGTCGAGCTGCAGTAGCCTGGCCAGCTGGCGCCCGATGGTGGATTTACCGGCCCCCATGGGACCGGTCAAAAACAAACTGCCCGGCATTTTCATGCCGGGCAGATATGCCAGAATCTGGCGCTGCTGACAAGCGTCAGCTGTAAGAAATGTCTATAGACGGAAGTTTTCCTTGACGATCTTCGGTGTCACGAAGATCAGCAGCTCGGCCTTGTCATCACGCTTGCGGGTCGTTTTGAACAGCCAGTCGACCAGCGGCAGTTCGCCGAAGAATGGTACGCGGTCGGTTTCATCCAGCGTCTCACGCTCGTAGATGCCACCGAGGACCAGGGTTTCACCGTTGTCGACCAGCACCTGGGTGGCGACTTCCTTGGTGTCGATGCTTGGCACGCCCAGGAAGATCTCGCCGACACTGTCCTTGTTGACAATAAGGTCCATCACAATCCGGTCATCCGGGGTGATTTGCGGAGTGACGTTTAGACTCAGCACGGCCTTCTTGAACTGGACGTTGGTAGCGCCGCTGGAGGTGGCTTCCTGGTACGGGATTTCGGTGCCGGACTCGATATAGGCAGTCTTCTGGTTGGATGTCAGGACCCGCGGGCTGGAGATGACCTCGCCGCGGCCTTCCATTTCCATGGCACTCAATTCGAGCTGTAACAGGTTGCTGCCAAGCTTGCCGACGACCAGGCCAAGGGAGCCGGCCGGGTTGGCGACGCCGAGATCGGTAATCAGGCCTTCAAGGCCGCTGCCGGCAGGGGACTCAAAACCGGTAATCGGGTCGATTTCGAAGGCACCTGGCTGCGTACCGCCAGTATTCAAGACCTTATTTGGATTGCCTTGCCGAGCTTGATGGCTAAGTCCAAACCGGACACCGAGGTCCTTGGCAAAGTCATTGGTAGCGATGACGATGCGGGACTCGATCAGTACCTGGCGGACCGGGATATCAAGGCGTGCGACCAGCTTGCGGATTTCGGTCAGCTTGTCGGCGACGTCCTGCACCAGGATGATATTGGTGCGTTCATCGATGGTGGCGGTACCACGGTCAGACAGCAGGCTGGTTTCCTCGCTCTTCAGGAGGGCAGCAAGATCGGTTGCCTTGGCGTAGTTGACCTGGATGAATTCGGAGTACAGTGGCTCGAGTTCCTCGATCTGTTTCTGGGCTTCCAGTTCGAGTTTTTCGCGGGCGGCGATTTCCTCGCTGGGTGCGACCAGCATGACATTGCCGGCCTGGCGCATGCCCAGGCCCTTGGTCTTGAGGATGATATCCAGCGCCTGGTCCCACGGGACGTTTTTCAGTCGCAGCGTCAGGCTGCCGCCGACGGTATCACTGACGACGATATTGAGGCCGGTGAAATCCGCAATCAGCTGCAGCACCGAACGCACCTCGATATCCTGGAAGTTCAGTGACAGGCGTTCGCCGGTATAGCCGAATTCATCCTTCTTGCGTTCCTCGGCCTCCTCGGGGGTGACTGCCTTGATCTCGATGGTGAATTCATTGCCGGTCTGGTAGGCAAGGTGCTCGTACTCGCCCATCGGCGTGATGACCATGTGGACATCCTTGCCACGGCTGTAGGTATCAATGGTTTTTACCGGCGTGGCGAAATCCAGTACGTCCAGGCGACGGGACAGAGCCTCGGGCAGTTCAGCACGATAGAAATCGATTATGACCTTGCCACCTTCCTGCTGCATGTCGGCGGGAATGGACGGGTCTGACAGGCTGACAATAATGCGGCCCTGGCCATCTTCGCCGCGGCGAAAATCGATGTTCTCGATCTGCGGTCTCGGGCCACTCCTGGAGGATGCTACAGTAGCAGCGGCAACACTTTGTTCCCTGCCGCCGCCCTGCAGTGTCAAGATAATCTGGTTGCCACTGGCATGTGCCTCGTAGGGCACCATCTCGGTGAGATTGACGACGACGCGGGTACGACCCTGTGCCTCGATTGTGGTCAGGCTTTCCGCCATGCCGATACCGATGTCGCGGGACCGTTGCTGCAAGGCATTCGTGGTATTCGGGAAGTCCAGTGCAATGCGGGCCGGATTGTCAATGGTGAAACTCAGCGGGGTCGAGGCGGGATTGCTGAGTGTCAGCGTAATCTGTGCCTTGTTACCCGGCAGGCTGGCAAAATCGATGGCCTGCAGGGAGTTGCTTGCAGAGCCATCCTCCGCATGGACCAGGCCCGCGCCTCCCGCGAGTAGCAGGGTGCTGGTCACCAGCAACGCATGGAAAGCATTTTTCCAGTAACGTGTGAAGATTGTCGTGTGTGCCTGTCGCTGGCGCGCGTATTTTCCGGTCATTGCGATTTTCCCCGTGGGATTATTCGCTGATTGCAATAGAGGCCTGGCGTTCCATCCAGCCCCCGAGTCCATCAGGAATGACTTCCGTAAGTTCAACTTCGAATTCAGACACCCGAATAATTTTACCGTGGTTTTGCCCGACGTAGTTACCCATCTGTATGCGATGAATTGTATCGTCGGTATCGAGAATCAGTGCCCAGGCATCTTCGTGCTGTTCCAGTGTTCCGACCATGCGCAGGCTGTCCAGGGGATATTCTTCCAGTGGCTCCCTTGGCCGGTCAAAATTCGGCTTGATACCAATGCCGTTAGGGTTTGCCACGGGTCCCGTCGGAGTGTGACTGAAAACCGGTTCCGAGAAAGGATCGCGTAAATCGCTTGCTGCATATTCAAAGGACTCGAACGGTTCAAATTCCGGTAATGGCTCGATATTGGCCTGCTGTCGGCTTTTGACTTCCTCGGCATAGTCGACCAGGTCGCTGGTCGGGTCGCCGGCGCATGCAACCAGGCTGCCGGAAACTGCAGCCAGCATCAGTAAACGCATTATTTGGTTACCGTGGTTCATTTTTTCTTACCCTGTTTGCCTTTTTTCCGATCGTTCCCTTCTTCCGCGGCGCTCCGTTCATCCTCTTCCAGGTAGCGGTAGGTCCTGGCGGTCAGGTTCATGGCCAGCAGCCCCGTATTTCCTGCCTTCGATTTCGGGGAAATAGTGATGTCACTCAGTGTTACGATTCGTGGCAGGGCGGCAACGCCACTGACAAAATCACCAAATTCGTGATAGTTGCCAATCACACGTATGGAGATCGGCAATTCCGCATAGAAATCCCGGGGGACCTCGCTTTGCGGGTTGAAGAGTTCAAATTCGAGGCCAGCGGCCAGACCTGTCTGGGAGACATCGACCAATAGATCGGCAACCTCGGTCTTGTTCGGCAGTTGCCGCAGCATGGCGCCGAAGGATTCACGCATTTCTTCCAGTTGCTGCTCGTAGGCTTCGAGATTGGCGGCCTGCTGGGCCTTCTTTTCAAAGATAACCTTGATATCAATCTCGCGTTGCTCGACAGATTCGAGGTCTGCCAGCTGGTCCTTGGAGTGGAACCAGTAACCCAGGAAGATGACACCACCCATGATAAACAGGATGACTACCGCGCGTGCGGCGGCCGGCCAGCGAGCAATATTAGTCAGGTCGAGATCGCCTAAATCAAAACTCATGAGGTTTCCTCGCTACTTGCCTGTCCGTCACTCGCTTCCGGATCGTCTTTCGGTTTATACGCTTTCTGCTTGCCCTGCAGGGTGAAGTTGGCAATGCGGCGGCGGTCCTTTTCCTGCGTCTTGATAACATCCAGACGCGGGCCGGTCAGCCATTCCGACTTGTCGATGTTGCGCATGTAGTCCGATACCCGTGCATTGGACTGTGCCATACCGTCCATTATCAGGTTTTTGTTTTTCTGGGTGAGTTTTTTCAGGTAGATGCCGTCAGGCAGGGTGCGTACCAGCTCATCCATCAGGTGTACGCTTTCCGGCCGGCTACGCTGCAGTTCCTGGATGACGTTCATACGAGCCAGCAGGTTGTCCTTTAGTTGTTCCAGCTCCTTGATACGTCCGATACGCTGGTCAAGTATCTCGATTTCCTTTTCAAGGAAGGCGTTACGCTGGTTCTGGTTATCAATCAGGCCGCTGATATGCAGGTGCGCCATGAGAACGATAAGGCCGGCAATGATCGCGGAACCACCGGCCATGAAGCCGAATTCGCGCTGTTTCTGTTTGCGCAGTTCTTCACGCCAGGGCAGCAGGTTGATCTTTGCCATATCAGTCGAAACTCCTCAGGGCAAGTCCGCAGGCAACCAGCAGGGCAGGTGCATCATTACTCAGCGTCTGCGGCTTGACATGTGCAGACAGTGACATGGATGCGAACGGGTTGGCGATGCTGGTTTCCACGCCGAGCCGCTCCTGGATCAGTTCGTCCACACCCGGTATGGAGGCGCTGCCTCCGGCCAGGATCAAATGGTCTACCTTGCTGTGCGGGCTGGAAGAATAAAAGAACTGCAGTGAACGGCTGGCCTGCTGTGCCATGGCTTCTTTGAACGGCTCCAGTATGTCGGTGACGTAGTTTTCCGGCAGGCCTCCCTGGCGCTTGGCCATGCCGGCCTCTTCATAGGAAAGACCATAGCGGCGCATAATCTCTTCGGTCAGCTGCTTGCCACCAAACACGGTATCGCGGGTGTAGATACTCTTCAGGTCATGCATGACATTGAGCGTGGTCATGGTGGCGCCGACATCGATCAATGCCACGGTCTTGTTGATAGCCTGTTCCGGAATCTGGTCGGTCAACAGGGCAAAGGCGTTTTCGCTGGCAAATGATTCGACATCCATGACCTGGGTTTCGATACCGCCGGTTTCACAGGCGGCATTGCGCAGGTCAACATTTTCGCTGCGGCAGGCAGCCAGCAGTACATCAACGGTATCCGGGTTTTTCTCGGATGGCCCGATCACCTCGAAATCCAGATTGACCTCTTCCAGCGGGTAGGGGACATACTGGTCGGCCTCAAACTCGATCTGGCTTTCCATTTCGTCGTCAGACATGCTGGCCGGCATTGGAATAATCTTGGTGATTACGGAAGAGCCGGCGATTGCTACCGCAGCATGGCGGGTTCGGGAGCCGGAGCGCTTGACGGCGCGACGGATGGCTTCACCAACGGCCTCTATATCGGTAATATTCTTTTCGACGACAGAATTGGGTGGCAGGGGTTCTACCGCGTAGCTTTCAACCCGGTAGCGAGAGCCACTTCGACTGAGTTCCAGTAACTTGACGGCACTGGAACTGATATCCAGACCCACGAGGGGCGGTTTAGTCCGTTTGAATAGTTGCGCGATTGGCACAAGTTTTCCTTTTATTTACCCACTGTTGGACAGCAAAGGCAGCTTCGGGGATTAGAGGACATTGGCAATTAATTGTCAACTGATGCTTTCCCCGTCACTGGAACGTATGCTGTTAGTTATCGGATGCTATCCGATAATGTTGAGAAATTTTTTATAATGAATACGCGATATCTATTTTTATATGACATTTGTCATAGTCATTCTTTGAACCCGGTCACAGGTTACTAGCGATATGAAGGTGTTTCGGCTGCGACGTTTTATGCTGTATTTACTGCTTGCGGGTGTCCTCGTCACTTCCCTGACAGTCGCTGTACTTACTGTAAAAGTCGCCTCTGATTTGCCCTCCATTGAGTCACTGCGAGATGTGCAGCTGCAAGTGCCGCTACGTATCTACACGCGTGATCGCCGCCTGCTGGCCGAGTTTGGTGAGAAACGCCGCAACCCGGTGCGCATAGACGAGGTACCCGAGGGGCTGATTCAGGCCTTCCTTGCTGCCGAGGACGATCGCTTTTATGAACATCCCGGTGTCGATCTGTTTGGACTGATGCGTGCTGTGTTCGAGCTGATCCGAACCGGTGAAAAGCGCCAGGGTGGCAGCACCATTACCATGCAGGTGGCACGCAACTTCTACCTGAGCCGGGAAAAGACCTATCTGCGTAAACTGTCCGAGATTATCCTGGCGTTTCGCATCGAACAGTCGCTCAGCAAGGACAAAATACTTGAACTGTACCTGAACAAGATCTATCTCGGTCATCATGCCTACGGCGTCGAGGCAGCGGCACGCGTCTATTACGGGGTTGGTATTGATGAGCTCTCTGCTGCACAGACGGCCATGATTGCCGCGTTGCCCAAGGCGCCGTCCCGCGTTAACCCCGTCAATAATCCAGCGGCTGCAACCATCCGGCGCAATTACATTCTTGGCCGCATGCACAAACTCGGTTTCATCGACACCGAAACCTATGCAGCTGCGCGCGCCGAACCGGATACCAGCGAGCTGCATACCGTACAGGCAGAGGCGCGAGCCCCCTGGTTGGCAGAAATGGTGCGCGATGAAATGATCAATCGCTTCGGTCCGGCCATCTATACCTCCGGTTACTCGGTGGTCACAACGTTGCATACCGACAAGCAGGCGATGGCCAACAGTGCCCTGCAGACGGCATTGCTGGAATACAGCCGCCGTCACGGCTATCACGGCCCCGAGGGGCATGTTGAACTCGATAGCGTCGGTGAGCCGGAGCGTCTGGCACTGCTGCGTGATTATCCAACCCGGGGTGGCCTGCTGTCCGGCCTGGTGGTGGCGGTTGCAGAAAAATCCGTGCAGGTGTTGTTGCGTAAGGGTGAGACGGTTGCGTTGGGGTGGGACGGCCTGTCCTGGGCTCAGCCCTACAAGACGGTAAATCGCAAGGGCAAGGCGCCGAAAAAAGCGTCGGATATCCTGGCGGCCGGTGATGTGATTCGCCTCGAGGCACTGGCTGATGATCAGTGGCGACTGGCACAGGTACCGAAAGTGCAGGGTGCGCTGGTATCGGTGCGGCCTGAAGACGGTGCAATCATGGCGCTGGTTGGCGGATTCGATTTCAACCTCAGCAAGTTCAACCGGGTCACCCAGGCGCGCCGGCAGCCGGGTTCGAGTTTCAAGCCGGTGGTCTATTCTGCTGCCCTGGAAACCGGTTTTACCCCGGCCAGCATCATCAATGATGCACCGGTGGTTTTTGACGATGCCGCCCTTGAGGATACCTGGCGGCCGGAAAACTACAGTGGCAAGTTCTATGGTCCGACCCGGTTGCGTGAAGCGCTGTTTCGATCACGTAACCTGGTGTCGATCCGGATACTGCGCAGTATCGGTGCCAGGACAGTGGCCGATTATGCCGAGCGTTTCGGTTTCAGCAAGTCACAGTTGCCACGCGACCTGACGCTGGCGCTGGGCAGTGCCTCGGCAACACCCTTGCAGATGGCGCGTGCCTTCGCGGTGTTCGCCAATGGTGGTTACCGGGTAAAACCGTATTTCATCCAGCGCATTCAGGATGTGGACGGTAATGTCATCGAGGCAGCCAACCCGGTCGTGGTCTGCCCTGGTTGCCCGGCGGAACTGGAAGACCTGGATGGCAATGCACAGGCGCTGCCGCTGGCACCGGCAGTAATAACGCCGCAGAACGCCTGGCTGATGGATTCCATGATGCGTGATGTTATCCAGCGCGGTACCGGTCAGCGCGCGCGTGCGCTGGGGCGCACTGACATCGCTGGCAAGACCGGCACCACCAATGACCAGAACGACGCCTGGTTCTGCGGCTATAACCCGGCGCTGGTGGCAGTGGCCTGGGTCGGCTTCGACAAGCTGGACACACTCGGCCGGCGTGAGACCGGCGGACGTGCCGCGCTGCCGATGTGGATGAGCTATATGGGCAGTGCGCTCAAGGGGACGAAGTCCATCAAGCGTGTACAACCGAAAGGCCTGGTGACGGTGCGCATCGATTCACTGACCGGCTTGCTGGCGCGCAGTAGCCAGGCCGGCGGTATCTTCGAGACGTTCAGGGAAGACAACGTACCCGGCGAGATCGCCGATGGTGCCGGGGCAAGCAGTGGTGGCGCGGCTGGTGGTGACGTGTCCGGTGACTTGTTCTGACGTCAGAGATTGGCACGAATGCTGGCAATCGAGGTCTGGAAATCAGCCATCTCGGTGTCATTGAGCGGTAGTTCAATAACCTTCTCAATGCCGCTGCGCCCCATGATGACCGGGACACCGGCCGTTGTGTCATGTTGCCGGTATTCACCATCCAGCACACTGACACACGGTAATACCTGTCTGCGGTTGTGGCAGATGGCATCCACCATGGCAGTAATCGCGGCGCCGGGCGCATTGTAGGCGCTGCTGTTTTCCCGCAGGTTGAGTATTTCCGCGCCGCCGTGACGGGTGCGGTCCGCAATCCGTTCCTGTGCGGCTGTATCCAGTACGGTATCGGCACTGATACCGTGGATACTGCTGAAGCGGAACAGCGGTAGCATGGTATCGCCATGACCGCCCACGACCATTGTCTGGATATCCTTGCTGGAATAGCCGGTTTCCTGCGCGATGAAATGTGCCATGCGTGCAGCATCCAGTACGCCGCCGAGACCAAAGACGCGGCTGCGGTCCCAGCCGGTGCGCTGCCAGACATGCCAGACAAGAATATCAACCGGGTTGGTCACCAGCATCAACAACGTCCCGGGGGCGTGCTCCAGCAGCTGGTCGACGATGCTGTCGATGACATTGCGATTGACATCGAGCATGTCGCTGCGTGACATGCCGGGCTTGCGTGGCGAGCCTGCGGTAACGATCACCAGGTCCGAGTCCGTGATCAGCTCAGCGTCACTGCCACCCCTGACCTGTGTATCAAAACCGAAATAGCTTGCCGACTGCATGATGTCGAGGGCAGCACCGGCAGCCGCACCGGTACGGATATCGACGAGGGATATTTCCCGGCACAGGTCCTTTTGTGCCAGCATCAGTGCGCTTGTTTCGCCGACCCGGCCAGCACCGTAGATGCTGATTTTATTCATTCGTTTTCCCTGCTTTATTTTATGGGGGTTGTCTGATTGCCGCCAAGTATATAGATGGGGGGTCGTTAACGCACAATCTTGAGTAATTGTCCCTTGTGTGGTTCGCCTTTCGGGTACTGATCGTTTAACAGCCGCAACTGGTCTTCGGCGTAGTGTTGTATCGGTGACTGGCCGGCCAGCTGCCGGTAGCGGCTGTTGCTGCCGGCGCTGATTACCCGGATACGGCGGGGGCTGCCGGCTTTCTCGTCCTTTGCGGTCATGCCACGCAGGGTTTTCGCCGTGGCAATGATCTGCCGGTCGTACTTCCAGGGGTTGCGTTTGTCCTTCGCGGTACCGGCAATGATAAAGGCGGTCTTGCTGCGCAGCAGCACGATATAGCGCACCGGACGGATGCCAAAGGTAGTCTTGCTGTTGGCAATACCGGTATAGCCCTGCATGCCGTCGGCAGTGATCTTTTCGCCACGTCTGAGGTCGTCAAGGCCGAGCTTTTTTACCAGTACGTTGCGCGGTGACAGGGTTTTCCCCAGTTCGGTCATTTCCAGTTGCATCAGGCCGTCCTCGCTGGCAGGAATCGCTGCCACTTGGTCAGGCCGGTTATCAATCTGCCAGCCGGTCGGAAAGGCGAGGGTGAAATCCAGTTCCTTGTGATAGATGCGGTTGCCACGAATGATGCCCTGGCTTTCGCTGTCGCCAAAAGTCAGACCATCCAGTGCCCGGATATAACCGTCATGGTTGACGCGGGTGGCTGTACCGGTCCTGTGCCGGCGTGCCGCGCGAACGACTTCCTGCAGACGGGTGTCATTTCTCGGGTGGCTCGAGAACAGGCCGTGATAGACATTGGCTTCGCGGCCTTCCTCGCGGGCGCGGCGTTTTTCAAAGGTCTCCTGGTCTTTAAGGATGCCGATCACCTCCAGCATGGCGTCGGGATCGTAGCCGCTGCGTGCCATGTACTGCGCGCCGAGGCGGTCGGCTTCCAGTTCATGCTCGCGGCCATAACCGCGGACGATGGCGGTGCCGGCCATGCTGGTCAGGTCATCAGTGCCGGGTACGCCACTGGCAACAGATATCACCGCACCAATTACGTTCACCGTGGTGCTGGCACTGTGCTGGCGGACACTGTGTCGGGACGTAACATGACCGATTTCATGGCCCAGCACGGCGGCAAGCTCGGCCTCGGAGTTGAGGTAGGCAAGCATGCCGCGGGTGATGTAGATATAGCCACCCGGCAGTGCGAAGGCGTTGACGGTCGGGCTGTCAACAATCGTAAAACGGTAGTTCAGACCAGTGCGGTGGCTGTGTGCAGCCAGTTTTTTTCCGACCGACTGCACCAGTTGTGCAAGTTCCGGGTCAGCATAGGCCGGCATCTCCTTGAGAATTTCCTGGTTATAGCGCTGGCCAAGGGCGATTTCCTGGCCCTCGGACATCAAGACGTAATCGCTCTTGCCGGTGACCGGGTTGGTGGCGCAACTACCAAGCTGTAGCAATGGCAGCAGCATGGTCAACCAGACAAGCGGGCTACGGTTCAGATGGTGTCGCATGTTACTCGGGTCAATGGTGCTGTTATTCAGGTATGGCATTGCTGATCCGGACCAGGGCCGCAGGATGCCGGACAGTAACCCTGAGTTTGTCATTGTCCGCTTTCAGCCAGCCACGCAGTTCCACTGTTTGACCACGCAAACCGTCCAGATATCCCTGTGGAAAGTTCACCAGGTCCTTGCGGGAAATACGAATCGCCAGGGGTCCATCCAGCTGTAGCCAGATGCTGTGGCGTGCCTGGCGGAAATCCTCAACCCTGCCGTGGACGATACGGAAGCCCCGGTCATCGGGGTGCAGGCGACTGCTGGCAATGCTCTGGTAACCGGGCAATGCCCAGATGCCGAGTCTGGCTGCGCGGGCCTGGTCTTCGATGCGCTGGTAGCAGTCGGCAGCCCAGCTATTGGGTGGTACCACCAGGGTGGTGGCCAGGCCGCGTTGCAGCAGGCGGACGGCAACATTGCTGCCATCCTGCAGGAAGGCGTGGGCCAGCAGGCGGCCATAGTGATCGCGATGCTGCTTGCCATATTGCAGTCGCAGGCGACGGTTGTGACGCTCGACCAGTGATCGCAGTGCGGCCGTGGCTTCCCGGGCGAACGGTTGTTCGGGCTGCTCCTCGCGGCTGTTTTCGGGTGTATTGATGCCGATCAGACGCAGCCGGCGGCCGTCCTTCAGCTTGACGGTATCGCCGTCGTAGACATGTACGACTTCGACCTGTTCACTGCTGTTGCGTGCCGGGCAGCCGTCGGCACTGGCCGGCGCTGACAGGCTGGTAAGCAGCCAGCCGGCAATAAACAGGTTACAGAAACGAAAAAGGGCGCCCGGTCGGGACGCCCCTTTACTGCAGTGAATGCCCTGCATATGCCGGCTTACTGGCCCTTCCCGTAACGGCGGCGGAACTTGTCAACGCGACCACCGGTATCAACGATTTTCTGTTTGCCGGTGTAGAAGGGGTGGCACTGTGAACACACTTCGATATGCAGATCTTCACCCACGGTGGAGCATGTCTCGAAGCTTGCGCCGCAACTGCAGGTGACCTTGATGTCGTTGTAGGCCGGATGTATCTCGGGTTTCATAACTGCCTCAGACTGTCGTATTCAATTCCGGTTAATTCGGCGGTGCATCGGCAACCGCCTGGAAAAGGGGCGGGAATAATACGTTATCCCTGATCTGGCGGCAAGTTATCACTGTCCCGGGTTGGCCGCAACGGGATAACGGTAGCGGCCTTCTGCTGACGGCGGCGCAGGGTGGCAGCCGGCTTTTGCAGGCAGTCGAGCAGCCCGTTTTCACCCCTGATGGCGTCCAGCAACATGCGGTGCATGTGCAGGCAGGCGATCATGGGGGTGCGGGCGCTGGCACGGATCTGGTCGAGTTGCCATTGCACACCACGCAGGCGCTGCTGGCGGCGGGCCGGTGCCTGCCGGATGGCGTGGTCGATGACCTGGCGGCGCTGCTGTTCAAAGGCCTCCGGATCGCTGCTGGCCAGTGCGGCCCAGGCATCAAAATTCCGGGGTGGCAGGGGGTCAGGTTCCGGCATGTGTACCTCCCGTTTGTCCGTGTAGTCACGGTTGTTGTTGTAGCGGGTAAGTACCACCTTAACATAGCCGCCGGTACCGTTGACCTGACCCTTGGTACGATATGCAGCACCATCAAAGCAGGCGATTGTTTTGTATAGGATAATTTACCGGAGCCTGTGGATAACTCTGTGGATAGTGTGGGGGCAATCGTGGCTGGCGGCCAATCATCCGGTGTCTGTGTGGCTAGCGACGATAGCCGAAAGTTCATATTTTTTTTAATAAAATCAGTAAGATATAGAGCTCACCGCAGTTATATGAAAATTTTATGACAATGTAACAGCCCTGTCACACGTCGTGTGTATAACTTGGCAGGTAAATCTTGCTTAACCCGCATTTCTCACCACGATGACGAGCCCTCGCTTGATCTTTGAATCCACAGCGGATTTTCTTCAGGTCGCTCCCGGC
>JBDLJX010000043.1:0-22733 GCA_039714155.1 Pseudomonadota bacterium
CCGCACTTGCCTTCGGCTTCCTTCTTCATCATGCCTTCGCCGCACTTGCCTTCGGCTTCCTTCTTCATGCCTTCGCCACACTTGCCTTCGGCTTCCTTGCTGGCAACCATGTAGCCACCAGGCAGGTCGGTCATTGCAAACGGATTTTCAGCAGCGTTGACAGCGGCTGTACTGGCCAGTGAGGTGACGAATGCGGCGCCAACTGCGATAGCCAGGGGTTTGCGAGTTGTTTTATTGGACATCTGGTATAGCCTCCATTTCAGGATTTTAAGAAACACGGAAGCTGTCGCTTGCCGTGCGTATCAGGTCGTTTGCCACGACCAAAAGTTATAAAAGTTATCGTCAGTCACTACGACACTGGCAACAGGTAAAAGTTTCTCTGTCAACGGGATACAAGCCGGGACGGGTTTTTGGTATTGGTCTTGGCTGCAATATAGCATACCCGGAAGTCTTTGCCATAGGTCTACAAGCAACTGAATCTATTCAATATTCTTGTGCTGGTACTCGCACAGGTCCGAGATGATACAGGCGCCGCAGCGTGGTTTGCGGGCAATGCAGGTATAGCGCCCGTGCAAAATCAGCCAGTGATGCGCATCGTGCTGGAATTTAACCGGCACCAGTCGCAACAGGCGTTTCTCGACCTCGACGACATTCTTGCCCGATGCGATGCCGGTGCGGTTGGCTACCCGGAAGATATGGGTATCTACCGCGATGGTCGGCTGGCCGAAGGCCGTGTTGAGAATGACGTTGGCCGTCTTGCGACCGACCCCGGGCAGTGCCTCCAGCGCGGCGCGATCCTCAGGCACCTTGCCGCCATGCTGTTCTTCCAGGATGACGCAGGTGTTAATAATGTTTTTTGCCTTGGTGTTGAACAGGCCGATGGTTTTTACATATTGCTTCAGGCCGTCTTCTCCGAGCTTCAGCATGGCCTTCGGTGTCTTGACCTTTTTGAACAGTGGCCGGGTCGCCTTGTTGACGCCGACATCGGTCGACTGGGCCGACAGGATAACGGCGATCAGCAACTGGAACGGGTTGCCGTATTCCAGCTCCGTGGCGGGGTGGGGGTTTTCGCTGCGCAGGCGTTCGAATATTTGCTGGCGCTGGTCGCGGTTCACGGCTGCTCAGGCTTCAGCAGCTTTTGCCGGCATGGCCGGTACGGCAACAACCCGTGCGGTACGCCGGGCATTGATGCTGTTCATCATGGCAATCAGCAGTCCCAGGCCGATAAAGGCACCCGGTGGCAGTATTGCCAGCAGGAAGCCGCGGTAGTCATCCAGCAGGGTAATGGTGAGACTGCGGCCGGCTTCGCCGAACATGAGATGTGCCTGCGCAAACAGGGTGCCCTGGCCGATGAGTTCGCGCATGCCACCCAGTATGACCAGCACCATAGTGAAGCCGATACCCATGGCAAGCCCATCGACAAATGCACGGTCGACGGAATTCTTTGAAGCAAACGATTCGGCACGACCGATAATGACGCAGTTGGTGACAATGAGGGGAATAAAAATGCCGAGGATGCGGTGCAGGTCATGGAACCAGGCATTCATACCGAGTTCGATGACGGTCACCACCGAGGCAATGACCAGCACAAACACCGGGATGCGGATCTCGGGGCGTACCAGCGTACGGATCATCGACACAATCACATTCGAGGTCACCACTGTCAGCGTGGTTGCCAGGCCGAGGCCAAGGCCGTTGATGACCGTCGTGGTGACGGCCAGCAGCGGGCACAGGCCAAGCAGTTGCACCAGTCCGGAATTGTTCTTCCAGAGGCCGTCCTTGATGATGTCGCTGTAGCCTGGTGTCGTCATTCTTTGTACTTCATGCCTTTTGTAGCCCGGATGCAGGCCGGCAGGCCGGAATCCGGGTGCAGGGTTTCATCATCCCGGATACCGCTGCGCTTCATCCGGGCTACTGGTTTGTGTTTGCGTGTTGTCTTCAGAATCTGCAAACAGTTCTTTGCGGTTGTCGCGGTAGTATATCAGGGAATTTCTGACGGCCTTGACCACGGCGCGTGGTGTAATGGTGGCACCGGTCAGCTGGTCGAATGCGCCGCCATCACGTTTTACCCGCCAGGCCGCGATCGGTGGATTATCAAGTGACTTGCTGGTGAAACCGAGGATCCAGTCGGAGCGTTCTGTCTCGATCTTGTCGCCGAGGCCGGGTGTCTCGCGGTGGGCGAGGGTGCGCACGCCGGCCAGGCTGCCATCGAGGTTGATGCCGACCAGTAGCTTGATGGTGCCGCTGTAACCGTCCGGCGCCACCGCTGTTATGACCAGTGCGACCGGTTCGCCGGCCTTGCGCGCGCGGTAGACCGTAATCGGATCACTGCTGCCCAGCAACTGTTCATCGTGGACCTGAATGGTGTCCTCAAAAATGGCGTTGTCATGGTGACCGGGGTCTATCAATACATGCAGTTTGCGCAGCAGGGCCTCGCGCTCGTTGGCGGCGATCTGCTCACGGGTGCCTTCGAAGGTCATTGCCACCAGCAGGGCACCGACGGCGGCAAACAGGAACAGTACCGTGGCGGTAATGATGATCTGGCGCAGCTTCATGGTGTCCGGCTCTGGCCGAACACCCGGGGCCGGGTGTAATGGTCAATCGTCGGTGCCGCCATGTTCATGAGCAGTACCGCGAAGGCAACGCCATCCGGGTAGCCGCCCCAGGTACGTATCACGAAGATCAGCAGGCCGATACCGGCGCCGAACAGCAAGCGGCCACGCAGGGTCGTACTGGCTGATACCGGGTCGGTGGCAATAAAAAAGGCCGCCAGCATGGTCGCGCCGCTGAACAGGTGGAATAGCGGTGACGTGTAGCCGTCGGGGTTCAACAGATAGAACAGCAGTGCCACCAGGAACAGGCTGCCGAGCAGGCTGACCGGGATCTGCCACTGGATAACACGCAGTTTCAGCAATGCCAGTCCGCCGAGCAGATATGCGAAGTTGATCCACTCCCAGCCATGACCGCCGGCAAAGCCGAACAGGCCGCTGGTGCGGATTTCACTGATGGTTTCATTCAGGCCCAGTTGGGTCTTGATACTGTCCATCGGTGTCGCCATGGTCAGGGCATCAAGCGTCGCGCCCGCTGGCAAGCTGTTGGTAAACACCAGCACCAGTGTATCGCTGAGTGGCGGATAATCACCGGCCGCCGGCCACAGTGTCAGTTCCAGCGGGAACGAGATCAGCAATACCACGTAACCTGCCATGGCGGGGTTGAACGGGTTGTAGCCAAGGCCGCCATAGAGCTGCTTGGCGACGACGATGGCAAACAGGCTGCCGATTACCGGAATCCACCACGGTGTCAGTGGCGGCAGTGCCAGTGCCAGCAGCATCCCGGTAATGACGGCACTGTAATCCTGCAACGGTACGGCTACCGGCTTGTGCCGCAACGCCAGCATGGCCGCCTCGGCAACGACTGCCGTGATGGCAGCAAGCAGGATATTGATCAGGATGCCCCAGCCAAACAGCCACGTTGCACTGGCAATACCGGGTAACAGCGCAAGCAATACGCGTTGCATCATGACCGGCACGTTGCCGCTTACCGGCAGGTGGGGCGAGGTGAATGTCCTGAATTCCATGCTAGTGCTGGCGGCGGCGGTCGACTTCCCTGATCTCTTCCTGTTGTTCGGGCGTCAGGTTGTCGGTGTTTTTCGGAGTCACCCCGGTTTGCGTCTTTTTTTGCCGGACGCGTTCCAGCGCGGCCTGGATGGCGGCCTGCTTGGCGTCCTTGCGTTTCTCGTCCTTGCCGGCCACGGCCTGTTTCTTGCGCGCCATGCGCTCGGCGCGCTCGCGCTTGATGCGTTCCAGCCGCGCCAGCCGTGCTTCATGCCGGCGCCGCGCGATATCGGCGGCCTTCTTCTGTTTTTCCTGTGACCAGATTTCTGTTTTCGCATGCCGGTAATATTGCACCAGCGGGATATGACTCGGGCAGACATGCGCACAGCAGCCACATTCAATGCAGTCGAACAGGTTGTAGTCCTGTGCCGCATCAAGATTACCGCTGTGCGCATGCAAGTAGAGTTGCTGAGGCAGCAGATCGGCCGGGCAGACCTCGGTGCACTTGCTGCAGCGGATGCAGGGCAGGGCGGGTGGTGGTGCCGGCATTTCCTCGCGGGTAACGGCAAGAATGCAGTTGGTCGTCTTGATGACGGGGGTGTCATCGGTGTGTACGGCAAAGCCCATCATGGGACCACCCATCAACAGGCGATCGACGTCCGCTGTATAACCGCCACAGGCGGCCACCAGATAACTGAATGGTGTGCCGATGAGGGTATCGAGGTTGCGCGGTTGTCTGACGCCCTCACCGGTAACGGTCACGAGTCTCGATACCAGTGGATGATTGTGGACCACCGCTTGATAGACCGCGGCGGCTGTACCGACATTCTGGCAGACAATGCCGATATCGGACGGGAAGCCCTGGCCCGGAACCTCGTGTCCGGTCAGTACCTTGATCAGTTGTCGTTCACCGCCGGACGGGTATATCTCCGGCACACTGACGACTTCGATGTTCTCTTCACCGGCCTCGTTCAGGGCGGTGCGCAGGGCCGCCCCGGCTGCCGGCATACCGTCTTCGATGGCGATAATGCAATGTTGCGGGTTGAGGATATGCTGCAGGATGTGTGTGCCGGCAAGGATTTCCCGGGCCCGCTCCTGCATCAGCATGTTGTCACAAGTGATATAGGGCTCACACTCGACACCATTGATCAGCAACAGGTCGATGGCACGATTTGCAGCGGTCCCCAGCTTTACCCCGGTCGGGAAGCCGGCGCCACCCAGCCCGACAATGCCGGCATTGCGGATATGTTCCAGCAGCTCAGCCGGTGTTGTCTGCCGGTAGTCGGTAAAATGGCTATCAGCCGTTTGCCATTCATCCTTGCCGTCAGTGGCAATCACGATGCTGCTGGCAGTCATACCGGACGGATGCGGGAACGCGCGCGCCTCGATTGCCGTCACCGTGCCGGAACTGGAAGCGTGCACCGGTGCACTGACTGTGCCACGTGGTGCCGCAATCATCTGTCCCTTCAGAACCCTTTCCCCGGGTCGTACCAGTGGTATCGCGGTTTCGCCGATATGCTGCTGCAAGGGGATCACCAGTTCCGCTGGGATCCCGGCATTGGCCACCGGCAGCGACATCGATATGGCGCTATGTGACGGCAGCTTAAGTCCGCCATGAAACCGGTGCAGCCTGATGTCACGTGTCCGGCCCGGGTTGGTTGTGTAGTGCATTGCTGTCATGGGCAGGCTCAGCCGGTTTGTAGCAGCCGGTCATCCTCGGGTGTTGGCCAGATCCAGTTACTCTGGTCCTGCCGGACCGGCACCACATGGATACATTCCACCGGGCACGGCGTGATGCACAAGTCGCAGCCGGTACATTCAGCGGTGATGATCGTGTGCATTTGCTTGGCGGCGCCGAGAATGGCATCCACCGGGCAGGCCTGGATACACAGCGTGCAGCCGATGCAGACATTTTCATCAATGACGACCACGGTCTTTTCCGAGTGTTCACCGTGTTCCGGGTTTAACGGTTTCGGGTCCTGGCCAAGCAGGTCAGCCAGCGCCTGGATGGTGACCTCGCCGCCGGGCGGGCACTGGTTGATGTCGGCCTCGCCTGCAGCAATCGCCTCGGCGTATGGCCGGCAACCCGCATAGGTGCACTGGCCACACTGGGTTTGCGGCAGCAGGGCATCAATCTGGTCAACCACGGGATCACTGTCGACCCGAAAACGGATCGCGGCATAGCCCAGCACCAGGCCAATCAGTGTGGCGAGTGCGCCAAGTGCCAGCAATGCCGTCAGCATGATTTAATGTGTTTCCCGGACACGGTGACCAGTGTGACCTCAGACCTTGACCAGGCCGGCGAAACCCATGAAGGCCAGCGACATCAGGCCGGCGGTGACCAGCGCAATGGCGGAGCCACGGAATGGCACCGGTACATCAGCCGCGGCCACACGTTCACGAATGGCGGAAAACAGGATCAGCACCATGGAGAAGCCGACCGCGGCGCCAAAACCATAGATCGCGGACTCGATAAAGCCATGTTTCTCCTGCACATTCAGCAGTGCGACGCCAAGTACCGCGCAATTGGTGGTGATCAGTGGCAGGAAGATACCAAGTACCTTGTAGAGCAGCGGACTGGTCTTGTGCACCACCATTTCGGTGAATTGCACCACGGCGGCGATGACCAGGATGAACGTAACCGTGCGCAGGTATTCCAGCCCCAGTGGTTCGAGCAGGTATTCATTCGCCAGATAGCTGCAGACCGAGGACAGGGTCAGTACGAAGGTTGTTGCCAGCGCCATACCGGTGGCGGTGTCGACATTGCGTGATACACCCATGAACGGACACAGGCCAAGAAAGCGGACCAGGACAAAGTTATTGACCAGGACGGTACTGACAAGAATGAGTGCAAGTTCGGTCATGTCAAATTACTTATTAAGGAGAACGCAAGTTAGCCGACAGGCTCATCCGTGGGACGCCGTAAATACGTCCCTGTAGGCTTGACGGCAGCGTCCCTGCTGCCGACACTCACGGATAACCCTGTCGCCTGACTAATGAACTCATTAGTAAAGGCAGCCCGGATGGAGCGCAGCGCAATCCGGGGATAATCCTGTTTCCCGGCCGCCGGTTATTTCACCCGCATGCCTGGTTGTGCGCCTTGATCTGGCGCAAGTATCCACAGGTCGCTACCACCCGGTCCTGCAGCAAGTACCATGCCTTCCGAGACGCCGAAGCGCATCTTGCGGGGTGCCAGGTTGGCCACCATCACCGTCAGACGACCCTCGAGCGATTCCGGTGCATAGGCTGACTTGATACCGGCGAACACATTGCGGGTCTCACCGCCAATATCCAGTTCCAGTCGCAACAGCTTGTCGGCGCCGTCGACATGTTCTGCCTTGTTGATGCGGGCAATGCGCAAGTCAAGTCTGGCGAAGTCATCAAAATTAATGGTTTCGGCAATCGGGTCTTCCGCGAGCGGCCCGGATTGCACGGCTGTTGTTTCCGTGTTGCCTGTGAGGCTGTCTTTGGAATCTTCCAGCATGGCATCCACCTTGTCCTGTTCGACGCGTGTCATAAGAGGTTTGAATTTATTGATGCCATGCCCGGTCAATGGTGTGTCGATGGCATTCCAGGTCATGGCCGGTGTATTCAGAAATGTCTCGACCTGTGTGGCCATGACCGGCAATACCGGCTGCAGCCAGGTGGCCAGCACCCGGAACAGGTTCAAACCGACACTGCACACATCCTGCACCTGCTGTTCGCTGCCGGCTTCTTTTGCCAGTACCCAGGGCTTGTTGGCATCAATGTATTGATTGGCGCGGTCGGCGAGTGCCATGATCTTGCGGATGGCATGACCGTATTCGCGTGCTTCGTAGTCGGCAGCGATTGCTTCGCTGCTGTCGATAAATTCACTGTACAACTCCGGTTCGGTACAGGCGTCTGACAGCCTGCCATCGAAACGCTTGTTGATGAAACCGGCACAGCGGCTGGCGATGTTGACCACCTTGCCGACCAGATCACTGTTGACGCGCTGAATAAAGTCCTCGAGGTTGAGGTCGAGGTCATCAACGCCGCTACCGAGCTTGGCGGCGAAGTAGTAGCGCAGGTATTCCGGGTTGAGATGATCGAGATAGGTGCGCGCCTTGATAAAGGTGCCGCGCGATTTCGACATCTTCTGGCCGTCAACGGTCAGGAAACCATGCGCGAATACTGCAGTGGGTGTGCGCAGGCCGGCACCGGCCAGCATCGCCGGCCAGAACAGTGTGTGGAAATAGATGATGTCCTTGCCGATGAAATGGTACAGCTCGATCTCACTGTCGCTGTTCCAGTAGGCATCAAACTCCAGGCCCTCGCGATCACACAGGTTTTTGAAACTCGCCATGTAGCCGATCGGTGCATCCATCCAGACATAGAAATACTTGTCCCCGGTACCGGGGATGCGGAAACCGAAGTAGGGCGCATCCCGCGAGATGTCCCACTCGCGCAGGCCCGCCTCGAACCACTCGTTCAGCTTGTTGGTGACTTCGCCCTGCACATGGCCGGCGGCGGTCCACTCGCGCAGCATCGGCTCGAAGTCTGCCAGCTTGAAGAAATAGTGCAGTGATTCGCGTTCCACCGGTGTTGATCCCGAGATCACCGAGGCCGGGTTCTTCAGTTCGGTCGGTGTATAGGTGGCGCCGCAGACCTCGCAGTTGTCACCGTACTGGTCGGCAGCGCCACAGCGCGGGCACTCGCCCTTGATGAAACGGTCCGGCAGGAACATCTGCTTTTCCGGGTCGAATGCCTGGGTAATGGTGCGCGTGATGATATGCCCGGCATCATGGTGCCGCTGGTAAATCAGTTCGGCCAGTTCGCGGTTTTCCGGTGAATGCGTACTGTAGTAGTTGTCAAAGCCGATGTGGAATTCACTGAAATCGGCGCGGTGTTGCTTGCCGACGGCCTCGATCAATTCCTCCGGCGTGATGCTCTCCTGCTCGGCCCGCAGCATGATCGGGGTGCCGTGCGCGTCATCGGCACAGACGTAGGTGCAGTTATTGCCGCGCAGTTTCTGGAAACGTACCCAGATATCCGTCTGGATATATTCAACCAGGTGCCCGATGTGGATAGGCCCGTTGGCATAGGGCAGGGCACTGGTGACCAGGATTGTTCGCGGGGTCGGGTGCATTTCGGCGTCTGGGGATTAAAACCTTGTATCACGTGGAGTTATATACCACCAAGTATGCCACAGCCGCCCCGTCATTGCGGTATATCCCGTCTGGAGGGCTGGGTACGGGGTACCGGTTCTGGTGTACAATGCGCGGTCAATTTTTCAGTTGAATCGGGCGCGACCGCGTCGATGACTGTTCCAAGGAGTAAACGATGGCCGAAGTAACCCAATCCCAGGTCGAAGAGAAACTGGCGTCCTATGTCGATCCCTATCTGGAAAAGGATCTGGTTTCCAGCAAGTGTGTCAAGGAAATCAGTGTTGACGGCGATACCGTCTCGGTCCAGATCGTACTGGGATTCCCGGCCGGCGGTTACCATGCTCAGCTGACCGATACCCTGAAACAGCTGATCGAGTCCATTGATGGCATCAGTACGGCCAACATCGATGTCTCCACAAAGATAGCCGCCCACAAGGTACAAAAGGGTGTCAAGCACCTTGAAAACATCAAGAACATTATCGCCGTTGCTTCCGGCAAGGGTGGTGTCGGCAAGTCGACCGTGGCGGTCAACCTGGCGCTGGCTCTGTCAGCCGAGGGCGCAAAGGTCGGGGTGCTCGATGCCGATATCTACGGCCCGAGCCAGCCGCGCATGCTGGGTGTGCACGGCAAGCCGGAGTCGCTTGATGGCAAGTCGCTCGAACCCATGAACAGCTATCATCTGCAGGCCATGTCCATCGGCTTTCTGATTGACGAAGAGACACCAATGATTTGGCGTGGCCCCATGGTGACCCAGGCGTTACAGCAACTGTTGGGTGATACCAACTGGAAGGATCTGGATTACCTGGTCATTGATCTGCCGCCGGGGACCGGTGATATTCAGTTGACCCTGGCACAGCAGGTGCCGGTCAGCGGTGCGGTCATCGTAACCACGCCGCAGGATATCGCCTTGCTGGATGCGCGCAAGGGCTTCAAGATGTTCGAGAAGGTGGAAGTACCGGTTCTCGGTATTGTCGAGAATATGAGTACCCATATCTGCAGCGAGTGCGGTCACGAAGAACACATCTTCGGTGAAGGCGGCGGTCAGCGCATGTCCGA
This sequence comes from Pseudomonadota bacterium, assembly GCA_039714155.1. Classification (GTDB taxonomy): domain Bacteria; phylum Pseudomonadota; class Gammaproteobacteria; order UBA9214; family UBA9214; genus SZUA-186. The sequence goes on from JBDLJX010000043.1 coordinate 9,737, forward strand.
GGAATACAATGTCGATTTTCTCGGCGGGATTCCGCTGGACAAGCGGATTCGCGAGGAGACGGACTCCGGCAAACCGACCGTGGTGACAGAACCGGACAGCCGGATTTCCCGGATCTATCGTGAGATCGCCCGGCGTACGGCGGCGAAGCTGTCGCTGAAGACCAAGGATTATGCGGCGAAGTTTCCGCAGATCGTTATCCAGAATGATTGACTTGCGTATAGCCAGGTAGCCCGGATGCAGGCCCGAAGGGCCGGAATCCGGGTTGTCCGCTGTAAAAAACTTTCCCGGATTCCGCTACGCTTCATCTGGGCTACAGACTGAGCTGAATATGTCCATTAAATCCGATAAATGGATCCGCCGCATGGCAGGGGAGCACGGCATGATCGAGCCGTTCGAGGCCGGTCAGGTCCGCGAGAACGGTAATGGTGGCCGTATCGTGTCCTACGGTACGTCGAGCTACGGTTACGATATCCGCTGTTCCGACGAGTTCAAGATCTTTACCAACATCAATTCCGCCATCGTTGATCCGAAGAACTTCGATGCCAACAGCTTTGTTGATGTAAAGGGTGATGTCTGCATTATTCCGCCGAACTCGTTTGCACTGGCGCGCACGGTCGAGTACTTCCGTATTCCGCGCAACGTGCTGACTATCTGCCTGGGCAAATCGACCTACGCCCGCTGCGGCATCATCGTCAATGTCACGCCGTTTGAACCGGAGTGGGAAGGGCACGTAACGCTGGAGTTCTCCAACACCACGCCGTTACCGGCAAAGATCTACGCCAACGAAGGCGTGGCGCAGGTACTGTTCCTGGAGTCCGATGAGGTCTGTGAAACGTCCTACAGGGACCGGGGTGGCAAGTACCAGGGCCAGAGGGGCGTAACGCTCCCCAAGACCTGAGAGATTTCACCGCAGGGTGGCGGGTTCAAGCTGACGGGGTGCTGGCAATGCCCTGCCGTCATACAGTACGTGGCTGTTGTCCAGTGACAGCCGGCCTTCGGCAAACCAGCGGATAGCGAGCGGGAACAGGCGGTGTTCTTCGGCCAGCACGCGGGCGGCCAGACTGGTGACATTATCATTATCCTGTACCGGCATGCGCACCTGGGCGACGGCCGGTCCACCGTCGGTTTCCTCTGTCACGAAATGTACCGTTGTGCCATGTTCCTTGCAGCCAGCCTCCAGCACCCGGGCATGTGTATTCAGGCCGGGAAAATCCGGCAGCAAGGAGGGATGAATGTTCAGCATGCGCCCATGGTAGTGCCGGACAAAGCCCGGCGTCAGGATGCGCATGAAACCGGCCAGCACCACCAGCGCCGGTTCGAATGTGTCAATGGTCGTCATCAGGGCAAGGTCGAAGGATTCGCGGCTGCTGTAGCAGGCATGGTCGATGACGAGTGTCCGGATGCCCCTTAGTGCGGTATTCTGCAGTCCTTCCGCGTCCGGACGATTGCTGATGACGGCGCGGATCTCGACCGGGCATTCGCCGCGTGCCGCAGCTTCGATAATTGCCTGCAGATTGCTGCCGCGTCCGGAAATCAGGACGACGACGGGCAGCAGGGGTTTGGCGGCAGCCATGCACTGGACCTGAAAAAGACAGATATTATTGCCACGGAATCCACGGAAAAACACGGAAGAATAAATGCCTTAAAAGACATTTTTTCGTGTTCTTTCGTGGATTTCGTGGCCATTTAATAAAAAACCGGCACTCAGCTTGATTTGGTTCTGTATCCGTTGTTATCAGTTTGAAGGAGTGCTGGCCGCTGGGACTATGCCTGCAGGATAACTTCCGCTGCGCCACTGCCAGACTCGATCCGGCCGATGAGCGTGGCCTGTTCACCCCGGGACTGCAGGTGCTCGATGGTGCGTTGTTCATCGGCGCTGCTGATGCACACCACCATGCCTATGCCGCAGTTGAAGGTGCGGAACATTTCGGCGTCCGTGACATTGCCGTTCTGCTGCAGCCAGCCGAATACCGGTGGGCGTTGCCAGGCGCTGGTATCGATAACGGCACGGCTATTGTCCGGCAGTACCCGTGGCAGGTTTTCGGTCAGTCCGCCGCCGGTAATGTGTGCCAGCGCATGCACGTCCAGCGTACTGAACAGTGACAGCAATGGTTTGACGTAGATACGGGTTGGCGCCAGCAACCATTCCACTAATGGCTTGCCTTCCAGGTCGGCATCCAGGGCAGTACCGCTGACTTCGATAATCTTGCGGACAAGCGAGTAGCCGTTTGAATGCGGACCGGAGGAGGCCAGGCCGATGAGGCTGTCACCAACCTTGACACGGCTGCCGTCGATGATGGCATCCTTTTCGACGATGCCAACACTGAAACCGGCGAGGTCATAGTCCTCGGCACTGTACAAGCCGGGCATTTCGGCCGTCTCGCCACCGACCAGTGCAGCACCGGCCAGTTCACAGCCGCGGGCAATGCCGCCAATGACGTCGGCGGCAACATCGACATCCAGTTTGCCGGTGGCGTAGTAGTCGAGAAAGAACAACGGTTCGGCGCCGGCGACGATAATGTCGTTGACGCACATGGCGACAAGGTCAATGCCAATGGTGTCATGCCGGCCGGTATCGATGGCGAGTTTCAGCTTGGTGCCAACGCCGTCGGTACCGGAGACCAGCACCGGTTTTTTGTACCGTTCCAGCGGCAGTTCGAACAGGGCGCCAAAACCGCCGAGTCCGGCCATGACCCCGGACCGCCGGGTGCGGGACACAGCGGGCTTGATGCGATCGACAAGCCGGTTACCGGCATCGATGTCGACACCGGAGTCACTGTAACTTAATGAACCGGATGTCTGGTTACTGGTCGTGCTGTTGTCCTGCGCACTCACGTGGTAACTCCGCTTGAAGAAGGCGTAATGGTAGCGGTCGGCTGCAAGCAGTGTAAAGGAAACGCGTAGCCAGCATGGATTTCTCGCCGGGCAGCGGGCATTCCGCGACCTGCCGGCTATTATGGCCAAACCGGCCGGATATCCGTATCCTTGCGGTATCAGAATGTGGATTGAACATAACTCTATGAAAGCAAATCAGCTGTTTTGCCGGCCACTGGCCGGTCTGGCATTACTCCTTTCCCTGTTGCCACTGCTTACCCATGCCGTGACCGGGCAGGACCTGTTCGAAGCGGAAGTGCCGGTCAGCAGCCAGCAACCGGCTGAACGGGCTACTGCCATGCAGCAGGCCCTCGGTGATGTGCTGGTAAGGGTCACCGGGCAGCGTGAACTCCTGCAACAGGCATCAGTTCGCAGTCTGGTCGGCAGCGTCGACAGCTATGTTCAGCAGTATCGCTATTTCACTGTGCCGGGAAGTACACCACCGCAGCTGATGCTGCGGGTGCTATTTGACGGTGAGGCCGTGCGCCAGGCCCTGCGTCAGCAGGGTATTGCCTTCTGGGGTGATGCCGAGCGTCCGGATACACTGGTTTGGCTGGCGGTCGAGGAGCGTGGTCGGCGCTCGATCGTGGCGGCCCGGGATGGCAGCGAGGCATGGCAACAGCTCGAGCTGGTATCGCGGCAACGCGGTATTCCGCTGTTGTTTCCGCTGATGGACCTCGAGGACCAGTCCAGGGTGCACTTCTCTGATCTCTGGGGCGGGTTTTTCAATGATGCACTGGCGGCATCGGCACGTTATAACCCGCAGGCCATCCTCATCGGACGTCTGAACCGCAGCCACTCGGGTAGCTGGGTGGCGCGCTGGAACCTGCAGGTTGCCGGCACATCCACAGTGTGGACAAACAGTGACATTCGGCTTGCCGGCGTGTTGGGCGCCGGTATCGATAATGTCGCCGATAACCTGGCATCACGGCTGGCCGTCAGGGATACGGGTGGCCAGGCTGGCGTGGTGTCGATCAGAGTCGATGATATTCGCACCCTGGCTGCGTATGCGCGTGTTAACAACTACCTGGAATCGCTGACGACAGTACGAAATCTGCAGGTGCAGGAAGTCGGTCCGACATCGGTGCAATATGCGCTGCAGCTGAACGGCAGCTTGCAGGGGCTGACACAGACGATTGCCATTGGCTCGGTACTCGAGCCTGATCCAACCGGCACCCCCGGGATGTATCGTCTGCGCCAGTGAAGCTCAGCTACCTGCCCAACATTCTGACGATATTCCGGTTTCTGCTGGTGCCGCCAGTGGTCCTGTTGATGCTGAGGGATGAATTCATGCCGGCACTGGTGTTGTTTACCGTCGCCGGACTCTCGGACGGGCTCGACGGCTTCCTTGCCCGCCGTTACAACTGGACCAGTCGCATCGGCGCCTTGATGGACCCGCTGGCGGACAAGTTGCTGATGGTATCCAGTTTCCTGACGATGGGCTGGCTGGGACTGATTCCGTACTGGCTTGTGGGGCTGGTGATCCTGCGTGACCTCGTCATTGTGACCGGCGCGATTATTTATAACGCGCGTATCGAAAAGGTCGAGGCCGCGCCCAGTCTTGTCAGCAAGCTGAACACCCTGGCGCAGCTCCTGCTGGTGCTGTCGGTCATGTTTGGCCAGGCCGTGCAGCCACTACCGGCCCTGTGGATTGATGCCCTGATTTACAGCGTGCTGGTAACCATTCTATGGAGTGGCATCGGCTATGTCTGGACCTGGGGTCGGCGTGCCTGGAGGCGTAGTGAGCATTAGCTCGTAGCCCGACCAACACATTGGTATCGGTGACATGGAATTCGTGCTCCCTGGAAATCGACCTGTAGGAGCGGCTTTAGCCGCGATGCAGCGCATTATCATGAATTCAATCGCGGCTAAAGCCGCTCCTACAGGTAATACGTTCACGTTTATGGGGTAGCAGTGATCCGGGCTACAAGAGTTGATTCAAGTGCGTTGATGAATAATCCCCAGTTACCCCTCGGTCTGACACTGCGCGACAGCGCCTGTTTTGACAGCTATTTTCCCGGCAGCAACCGGGAAGCCGTCGACAGCCTGCAGCAGGCTGCTGCAGGGCAGGGTGAGGCATTTGTTTACCTTGCCGGCGCTGACGGCATGGGCAAGACGCATTTGTTGCAGGCGGCCTGTCACAAGGCCTGTCAAGACCGGTGCACAACGGCCTATTTGCCATTGCGGCATATCCCGGAGTTACCGGCCGCGGCTTTTGACGGACTGGAGCGGCTGGCGCTGGTATGCCTCGATGATATTGAGGTGCTGGCCGGTGACAGCAGCGGGGAAAAAGCATTATTCAACCTGTTTAACCGTATGCATGATGCCGGCAGTCACCTGTTGGTCGCGGCTACCGGGCGGGCAGACAAGGCTGGATTCCAGCTGCCGGACCTGGTATCCAGGCTGGGCTGGGGTGTGACCTACCAGTTAAAGCCGCTGGTTGATGCAGAAGTACTGGCGGCGTTGTCATATCGTGCCACTGGCCGCGGCCTGGAGTTGCCTGAAGAGACGGCCGCTTTTTTGCTGAAACGCATTCCGCGTGACCTGCCATCCGTTTTCGATTTGCTCGATCGCCTTGACGAGGCCTCCATGATCGAACAGCGGCGCCTGACGATACCGTTCGTCAAGTCAGTGCTCGATCTGGCATTGTAGATGTAGCCCGTAGGATGCGGTGAGTGAAACGAACCGCATCGGCTGCCACATGATGCGCATCGCTACGCTCAGCGCATCCTACGGTACTGCCGGACTATTGTTTTGATAAACATCGAGGCGGGATTTCAGTACTGCATTTTCTTTTTTGAGTGTCGAGATGTGTTGTTGCAACAGGCGGCTGTCCTGACGTTCAATGAACATCAGGGTGAGTGACACGACGACAAGTCCGGTCAACACGATCACCGACAGGCACAGTGCGAATGCCGTTCTGTGTTTCATCGCTCTTCCATCTCCTGACCGACACGCACGAACATGATGGCTGCGCCGAACCAGGTGGCGCTCAGTATGATTTCCATCAGCCCCCAGGGTCGCGCGGATTCCGAAGTCCAGGCCTCGACGACGCCGTGAATAAAATACAACAGGGCGAGAAAGGCGCTCCAGGAAAATGTGTAGTTGCGACCGTGCAGCAGGCCACGCAACGGGAACAGCAGCGGTGTCACCAGCACCAGCAGTACCATGGCAACCGGGAAGTGGGTCGACGGTGCCAGCACGGTATACCAGGCCAGCAGCAGGGCGAAGACGCCGAAGTAGCCGGTGAGTGTCAGCAGGTACCATCCGCGGCGGCAACACATAAATAATATCCTCAGAAGTAGTTTGTAACCATATGACTATTACAATTATTTTGCTTTGCTGGTCGGATTGGGCCGAAGGCCGTAATCCGGCAAGTAACACAGCCAGTGTCGGATTACGGTGCTTCGCGCCTGATCCGACCTACCTGTTTTGTAGTTTTATCACAGTTTCCGCCAGCCGTTTGCCCAGTGCCCGGCACAGGTGCTTTTCCTCGTTGGACAGCGGCCGGTTGCTGTCCGGTCCGGCGGTGTGACTCGGGCCATACGGGGTGCCGCCGGTCTGCGTACTGAGCAATTCGGTTTCCGAGTAGGGCAGGCCCAGGAGCAGCAGGCCGTGATGCAGCAGCGGCAGCATCATTGACAGCAGGGTGGTCTCCTGGCCGCCATGCAGGCTCGAGGTCGAGGTAAATACGGCCGCGGGCTTGCCGATCAATGCGCCAGCCAGCCACAGGCTGGTGGTGCCATCGAGAAAGTATTTCAGCGGTGCGGCCATGTTGCCGAAGCGGGTCGGGCTGCCCATTGCCAGCCCGGTGCATTCCCGCAGGTCATCCAGGGTGGCATACAGCGGACCGTCTGCGGGGATGTCGTCGGCCGTGGCCTCGCAGGTAGTCGAGACCGGTGGCACGGTACGCAGACGCGCCTGGCAGCCGTTGACTTCTTCGATGCCGCGGGCAATGCGTTGCGCCATCTCGGCAGTAGCACCGTAACGGCTGTAATACAGAACCAGAATTTCGTGCATGAAGTTACCTGCTTGGTTGCTGTCAGATCATATTAACCGCAGAGATGCAGAGACCACAAAGAAAAAACAAAAAAACAGAAAATGTCACCGCAAAGGCGCAAAGGGCGCAAAGAAAACATAATAATAATTCCGAAAAACATTCCCTGTTTTATCAATACATAATATCAAACAGCAGCCGTAGGAGCGGCTTTAGCCGCGATCAGGACCAGGAAAATAGCCACGGAATCCACGGAAGAACACGGAAAAATAAAACACTATTTATAACAATGGGGTTTGTTTATAGCCTTGTCTGTACTTTGCGTTCTTTGCGCCTTTGCGGTGAGTTGTTGTTTTAGGAAGCAGTTTTCTCTGCGTCTCCGCGCCTCTGCGTGAGCAAGGTATCTATAAAATATCCAGCACCTTCTCCGGTGGCCGGCCGATGGTGGCCTTGCCGTTGGCAATCACGATAGGCCGTTCAATCAGGCGCGGGTGTTTCACCATGGCCGCGATCAGATCGTTACGGCTGAGATCTTCGTTGCCCAGTCCGGCCTCGGCGTATTCCTTTTCATGTTTGCGCATCAGCTCGCGCGGTTCGATACCGAGCATGTCGAGGATGGCTGCCAGTGTCTCTGCCGTTGGCGGCGTGTTGAGATATTCAACCAGTTGCGGGTCTTTGCCCCTGGTCTTTAACAGTTCCAGGGTTGTGCGACATTTGCTGCAGCGGGGGTTGTGGTACATGGTGACTTCGTCAGACATTACGGCTTTATCTCCTTGCGGTTATCCGGGGCCTGCGCAGTTGTTACCGGGATTTTACCGATCCGCATGCGCCATTCACGTGGTCCGGTTTCATGTACAGAGGTGCCATGGGCATCAACGGCCACGGTGACCGGCATGTCTTCGACATCGAATTCGTAGACGGCTTCCATACCGAGTTCCGGGAAGGCGACTACCCGCGCGGCGCGTATGGCCTTCGAGACCAGGTAGGCGGCGCCACCGGTTGCGATCAGGTAGACCGCGCCATGGCGGGCAATGCTCTCGACGGCCTGCGGGCCACGTTCGGCCTTGCCGATCATGCCCAGCAGGCCGGTCTGTTCCAGCATCTGCTCGGTGAACTTGTCCATGCGGGTGGCGGTGGTCGGGCCGGCCGGACCGACAACCTCACTGCCAACCGGGTCGACCGGTCCGACGTAGTAGATAAAACGGTCGTTGAAATCCAGCCCTTCCGGTAATGCTTCGCCGCGATTCAGCAAGTCGACAATGCGCTTGTGGGCGGTATCGCGACCGGTCAGCAGCTTGCCACTGAGTAACAGCTTTTCACCGGGCTGCCAGTCGCTGACGGCGGCATGATCCAGGTTGTCGAGTTGCACGCGGCGTACGCTCTCATCGGTGTGTTGCGTGATCTCCGGCCAGTCGTCGAGGTTCGGTGGCGCCAGTGTGACGCGGCCATTACCGCTCAGGACAAAATGTACATGCCGGGTCGCGGCACAGTTCGGTATCAGGGCAACGGGCTTGGATGCGGCGTGCGTGGGGTAATCACGGATCTTGACATCGAGTACCGTGGTGAGGCCACCCAGGCCCTGCGCACCGATGCCAAGCGAGTTGACCTTGTCGTATAACTCGAGGCGCAGTTCTTCCACCGCATTACTGGCGCCGCGTTGACGAAGATCCTGGATGTCTATGGGTTCCAGCAGCGCTTCCTTCGCCAGCAGCATGGCCTTTTCAGCGGTGCCGCCGATGCCAATACCGAGAATGCCGGGCGGGCACCAGCCGGCACCCATGGTCGGCAACTGCTCCAGTACCCAGTCAACGATACTGTCGCTGGGATTGAGGATGACAAAGCGTGACTTGTTCTCCGAGCCGCCACCCTTGGCGGCAACGGTGATTTCCACGCTGTCGCCGGGCACCACATCCTTGTGAATCACGGCCGGGGTATTATCGCCGGTGTTGTGGCGTTCACCGGCCGGGTCGCTGACGATCGAGCCACGCAGTGGATTGGCCTGATCGGTATAGGCCTCATGGACTGCCAGATTGATCATATCGTCGATGCCGGTATCACTGTCCCAGCTGACATCCATGCCGATTTTCAGGAACACATTGACGATACCGGTGTCCTGGCAGATTGGCCGGCGGCCTTCCGCGCACATGCGCGAGTTGATCAGGATCTGTGCCATGGCATCACGCGCTGCCGGGGATTCCTCCGCTTCCCAGGCAGCGGTCATGGCATGGATGAAGTCCGCCGAGTGATAGTACGAGATGTACTGCAGGGCATCCCGGATGCTGTCAATAAAATCCTGTTTTCGAATGGTGGTCATTGCTAATACTGGCCTCAACAAGATCCTGGTGGCGCCATTCTAGCCGCTTTACGGTGGCCGTGGCGCGTGGCGCGTGGCGGGAACCGATCAGTCAGCGGGCTGTCCTTTGTACCAGGGCATCTATTAAGTCAGCCGGCATCAGCTTTCGGGACCGTCGGCCGCATGGACGTGGCCGTCGAGCGTACGACATACAGGGATGTATAAGTGTCGCGGGAGGCAGGATGCCGGAAGCGACCAGGGATGTATTTACAGCGTGTCCCCCAAGCTGATGCCGGCTGACTTCCGTACTTGACAGTATGTAGTATAATCGCCGCAACTGTAGTCAGGAGAGTGTAATGCGTTTTGTACTGTTTTTATTCGGGTTTTTTGCCGCGGCAGCGATTGCCTCGGAACCGGTTGACTTCAGCCTGCCTGATATGGATGGCAAGCAACGCTCGCTGTCGGAGTTTCGTGGCAAGTGGGTCATCGTCAATTACTGGGCAACGTGGTGTCCACCGTGTCTGGAGGAGATCCCGGACCTGGTTGATTTTCATGACAGGCACAAGGACATTGATGCCGTGGTCCTGGGGGTGAACTACGAAGAAGTCAACGAGGAATACCTGCGTGCATTTGTCGAAAGTTATTTCATGAGTTATCCCGTGTTGCGCATGGAGCCGGTCCCGGTCACTGAACTGGGTCCGGTGCTCGGCCTGCCGACCACCTATATCATTTCGCCACAGGGTGAGCGCATTGCCCGCCAGGAAGGCCCGATCACCGGCGAGGCCATCGAGAAATACATCGAGCGCAAGCAAAGGCAGCTGGGCGACAAAAAGGCTGCACTCTCCCGGTAATTTTATACCCATGACCTGTCGGCGCTGTTACGTGTCGGGCCGGGTGCAGGGCGTCTTTTTCAGGGCCTCGACATATGAACAGGCCTGCAAGCTGCAGGTCACCGGTTATGCACGCAATCTGCCCGATGGCAGGGTGGAAGTGCTGGCGTGTGGAGCGGCTGCAGCCGTACAAAGAATGTGTGACTGGCTGGTTATCGGTCCACCGGCCGCCGCGGTCACGGATGTGCAGTGCGAGGATGTTGTAGTCAACCCGCCAACGGATTTTGTTACCCGGTGACCGGTGGGGCTCCGGTTTTCAGCTTCCAGTTATGTAGCCCGGATGGAGCACAGCGGAATCCGGGGCGGATATTCATCCATCTTCCCGGATGCAGCGAGCATCGCTCACATGGTGATATCGACTTCTCTTGGTAAATCGGGCGTGAGTATCGTATCAACCGGTTGTTTGCTGGTATCGGGTTCCGGGTAATCCAGCGTGTAGTGCAGGCCACGGCTTTCCTTGCGATGCTGCGCGGAGCGGATAATCAGTTCCGCCACCTGTGACAGGTTGCGCAGCTCCAGCAGGTCGCTGGAGATACGGAAGTTGCTGTAGTACTCCTGGATTTCCTGCTGCAGCAGCGTGACACGCCGCATGGCGCGTTCCAGGCGCTTGTCGGTGCGCACGATGCCGACGTAGTTCCACATGCAGCGCCGCAGTTCATCCCAGTTGTGCATGACCACGACCTCTTCATCCGAGTCCCTGACCCGGGATTCGTCCCAGGCCGGCAGGCTCTGCGGCGCCGGCGCCTCATCGATGTGCCGGCTAATGTCTTCACCGGCCGCCATGGCGAAGGTAATGCATTCCAGCAGCGAATTGCTGGCCATGCGATTGGCGCCATGCATACCGGTGCAACTGACCTCGCCGATGGCATACAGGCCGGGCAGGTCGGTGCGGGCATGCAGGTCGGTAATGACGCCGCCGCAGGTGTAGTGCGCAGCCGGTACCACCGGGATCGGCTCCAGCGTCATGTCATAGCCGAGTTCCTTGCAGCGCCCATACACGTTCGGGAAATGTTCCCTGATGAACGGCGCCGGCTTGTGACTGATATCCAGCAGTACATATTCCAGTCCACGGCGTTTCATTTCGTTGTCGATGGCGCGGGCGACAATGTCGCGTGGCGCCAGGTCACCACGCTCATCGTAGTTCTGCATGAAGGTCTCACCATCCGGCAGCAGCAGCCGGCCACCTTCACCGCGGACGGCTTCGGTCACCAGGAAGGACTTCGCCTTCGGGTGGTACAAACAGGTCGGATGGAACTGGTTGAACTCGAGATTGGCCACGCGACAACCGGCGCGCCAGGCCATGGCGATGCCATCACCGCTGGAGGTATCCGGGTTGCTGGTATACAGGTAGACCTTGCTGGCGCCGCCGGTGGCCAGCACCACGACGCGGGCAGCAAATACCTCGACATGTTTTTGCTGGCGGTTCAGGACATAGGCGCCCAGGCAGCGGTTCGCCGCTTGTCCCAGTTTGCTGGCGGTAATCAGGTCAACGGCGATGTGGTGTTCGAACAGGGTGATATTGTCGCGCTGGCGTGCCTGCGACAGCAGCGTGCCCTCGATGGCCCGGCCGGTGGCATCGGCGGCGTGCAGGATGCGCCGGGTGGAGTGGCCACCCTCGCGGGTCAGGTGGAAATCGCCGCTGTCGTCGTGCTGGCGTGTAAATGGCACCCCCAGTTCGGTCAGCCAGTGGACCGCGGCAGCACCCTGTTCTATGGCAAAGCGCACGGCCGCCGGCTTGTTCAGGCCGGCGCCGGCCTGCAGGGTGTCCTCGATATGCGATTCAATGCTGTCATCCGGGTTGGTAACGGCGGAAATGCCGCCCTGGGCATACAGCGTACAGCCTTCCTCGAGCCGGCTCTTCGACAGTACCGCCACCTGCAGGTGGGCCGGCAAGTGCAACGCCAGACCAAGCCCGGCGCCACCGCTGCCGATAATCAATACATCAAACGAGTATGCTGGTGTCATTGCTTGAGCCGGTCCGGTTTAATGGGTAAGGTTCCTTCCCAGCCTCAATACGACCGGGATTCCTTTTGATAATACTCAATTTTATGATCATTTTTCCGAACTATCCGCAGCCGGCATTGTCTTTGTGTCTGAATTGCAGTGTTCCGGGCTGACAGGGGACGACCCGGATGGGAGAACGACACATTGATCAGACGCTGGTTGAGAGGGTCCAAAAGGGTGACAAGGCGGCATTTGACGTCCTGGTGCTCAAGTACCAGAACAAGATCATCAAACTGGTTAATCGCTACGTCCGGGACCCGGATGAGGCAATGGATGTGGCCCAGGAGGCCTTTCTCAAGGCCTACCGGGCAATCGACCGCTTTCGCGGTGAGAGTGCCTTTTATACCTGGATTTACCGGATTGCCATTAACACGGCCAAAAACCACCTGGTGGCATCTAGCCGCCGCCCGCCGGGCAGCGATATCGATGCCATGGAAGCGGAACAATATGAGGGCGTGGCTGGTCTCAAGGAGTATGACACCCCGGAGCGGCTGCTATTGAAGGACGAGATCCAGACCACCATCGCCGCTGCGATTGACGCCTTGCCGGATGATCTGAAAACGGCGATTACGCTGCGGGAGCTGGAAGGCATGAGTTATGAAGAGATTGCGCAGACCATGGAGTGCCCCATTGGCACGGTACGATCACGTATATTCCGTGCCAGGGATGCCATCGACAACACGTTAAAGCCATTACTGAAATAGCAACACCGGGTAGAAGCCGATGAAAGACAAGTTACATGAACAGATCTCCGCGCTGGTCGATGACGAGCTGGGTACACAGGAGCAGGCCTTCCTTACCTGGCGTATTGGTCAGGACGATGATCTGCAGCAGCGCCTGTCGCGTTACCAGCTGATCAGCGATGCCATGCAGGACCACCTGCCCGAGCAGGTCGATCCCGGCTTTACCCGCCGGGTACATGTCGCCTTGCGTGATGA
>JBDLJX010000044.1:0-22727 GCA_039714155.1 Pseudomonadota bacterium
CAATCGCGACTAAAGTCGCTCCTACGGTCGCTCCTACGGTCGCTCCTACGGTCGCTCCTACGGTCGCTCCTACGGTCGCTCCTACGGTCGCTCCTACGGGCGATACGTGCAATACGGGCCATACATGCAATAGCCTGCAGGGAAAGCCTGCCTACTAATAAGTTCATTAATCAGGCGACAGGGTTATCCGTGGGTGTCGGCAGCAGGGACGCTGCCGTCAAGCCTACAGGGACGTATTTACGGCGTCCCACGGATGAGCTTGTCGCCTAACTTACGTTCTCCTTAGTAACTGTTGTAGGCCGCCTCGGCCGCAGCCACTGCCACACCGGAGGTAATCGGCGCCTTCATACCGCTCAGCACGGCATCGAGCGCACCAAGACAGAACAGCACATTGGTCTTGTTGCTGGCAAAACCCATCAGACCAACACGCCAGATCTTGCCGGCCATGGCGCCGAGACCGGCGCCGATTTCGAGATTATAGTCATTCAGCAAGATCGTCCTGACAGCGGCCTCATCCACACCTTCGGGAATCGATACGGCGTTGAGCTGCGGCAGGCGTTCATTTGCCGGTACCACGAACGCCAGACCCATGGCCTCAAAACCGGCTTTCAGGGCGTTGTGGTTGGTCTGGTGACGTACCCAGGCATTCTCGATGCCTTCTTCCTGCAGGATGACCAGTGCCTCGTGCAGGGCATACAGCGTATTGATCGGCGCCGTGTGGTGATAGGCACGCTTGCCGCCGCCGCCCCAGTAACCCAGGACAAGATTCAGGTCCATGAACCAGCTCTGTACAGTGGTCTTGCGCGAGGTCACGACGTCGAGTGCCCGCTGACTGAAGGTGACCGGTGACAGGCCCGGTACACAGGACAAACACTTCTGGGTGCCGGAGTACACGGCATCCAGCCCCCAGTCATCGACCATCAGTGGCGAGCCGCCCAGTGACGTCACGGTATCGACAATGGTCAGGCAATCATGCTCGCGCGCCAGCCTGGCAAGTGACTCGGCATCGGAGATGGCGCCGGTTGAAGTTTCGGCATGAACAAAGGCGAGAATCTTCGTATCCGGGTTGGCCTTGAGTGCTTCCCCGGCCTTGTTGATATCAACCGCCCGACCCCAGTCGTCCTCGACCATGACGGCCGTGCCGCCGGCACGTTCGACGTTTTCCTTCATGCGACCGCCAAAGACGCCGTTCTGGCAGACAACCACCTTGTCACCCGGCTCGACCAGGTTGACGAAACAGGTCTCCATACCGGTGGAGCCCGGTGCCGATACCGGCATGCTCAGGTCATTTTGTGTCCGGAAGGCGTAACGCAACAGTACTTTCATTTCGTCCATCATGCCGACGAATGCCGGGTCGAGGTGACCGATAGTGGGACGTGACATGGCCTCGAGGACGCGCGGGTTGACGTCGGAGGGACCCGGACCCATCAGGGTGCGGACTGGCGGATGAAAGGACTGGATGCTCATTATGTGCCTCCTGGTTTTATGTAGTCGATCAGGGTGAAAATTCGGAAGCGGGATTCTAGCATTTTCCAGGGAATCTGACCCGGTTGGGACAGCAAATGAAAACAGAAACATATATGCCACAGAGTTCGCAGAAGATTAACCCGCACTTCTCGCCCCGCGGTGAGAAGTGCAAGCTAGTCCGTCTTTGGATATTTCTCCTTTACACGGCGAATTTTCTCGTCTACCTCGAGTTGCCTGGCATTGTTCCCCTGACGCGCCTGGTACGCAGCGTCCAGTTGTTCCTCTACACTCGGGTATCCTGCCCGCCTCATGGCGGCATATTTATCCTCGTGATGGGCATCCGAGATTTCCCGCAGGGCGGAGTTGATTTCTTCCTCGGTAGGCCGGGATGCGTTGGTCATCCATTCGGCGATATACGGCTCCTGCTCCGGGGTGTCGTGTCTGATGACATAGTCAACGCCTATCGCGATATTCGGGTTCAGGATGTGTATGGCACGGCAAAGCGTACGTGCACGCTCATCGTGCCTGATGAGATTTTGTTGTTGTGCAATCAGTTTGATGACATCGTTCGTTCTCCGCGAGTTCTTCCACAGTATGTATATCCAGATCCATACCGCTATCAGAATCACGATAATGACGTAAATGTTTCCTTCGCCCATGATATGTTGCTCCTCCGGTGATTGCCTTGCGTATAGTCTAGCAAGAGATGTTAGTTGAGTGAACGCAAACAATCGAAAAGCCTGTAGCCCGGATGAAGCACAGCGGCATCCGGAAAAGATCTTCACCCCGGATTCCGTTTCACTCCATCCGGGCTACAAGATCGATGGACTCTGCGATCTCTGTGGCAAGTTGTTATTGATGCAGAAAACAATGCACCCGGCGCTCACCCTGTTTGGTGACTTTCGGGTACTCCTTGCGGCATTGTTCCATGGCCCGCGGACAGCGCGGGTGAAAATGGCAGCCCTGTGGCGGGTTCGAGGGTGATGGCAGGTCACCTTCCAGGCGGATGATTTCCCGCCCGGAGTCCGGTTCGGGTTGTGGTACGGCAGACAGCAGTGCCTGGGTGTAGGGATGCAGGGGGCTTTCAAGCACATCGCCAACCGGGCCTTCCTCGACGATGCGGCCGAGATACATGACGGCAACACGGTCGGCGAGGTAGGACACCACCGACAGGTTATGGGTGATGAACAGGTACGACAGGCCCAATTCGTTTTGCAGTTGTTTCAGCAGGTTCAGGATCTGCGCCTGTACGGACACGTCGAGCGCGCTGGTCGGTTCGTCGCAGATAACCAGTTGCGGGTCGACTGCCAGTGCCCGGGCAATACAGATCCGCTGGCGCTGTCCACCGGAGAATTCATGCGGGTAGCGACTGACATGTTCAGGTGACAGGCCGACATGTTCGAACAGTTCCTCAACGCGTTTGCACCGTGCCTGTTTTGATCCGCCCACACCCTGCGCAATCATGCCCTCCTCGACGATATCACCGACCATCATGCGCGGGTTCATGGACGAGTACGGGTCCTGAAAAATGAACTGGAAGTCGGAACGCCGCTTGCGCAGGGCCTCACCCTTCAGTCGTGTGAGTTCGGTACCACCAAACTGCACGCTGCCCGCGGTCGGGCGGATTAACTGCAGGATGCCCTTGCCCACCGTGGTCTTGCCACAGCCGGATTCGCCGACCAGTGCCAGTGTCTGGCCGCGGGGTATGTCCATGGACAGGCCGTCAACGGCATAAACATAGCCGGCCACGCGTTTGAAGACGCCCTTGTGAATCGGGAAATAGACCTTCAGGTCTTCGACCTGCAACAGCTCGCCACTGTGTGTTTTTGCGGCCGGTCGGTCCACAGCCGGTATTGACCGTGCAGTGGCAAGCGGTGGTGTGATCGACGGGTTTAGCAGGTGACAGCGGGTATGGTGTGCCGGATCATTATCAGTCAGGTACCAGCCGGGACTGCTGGAATGGCAATGCTCCCAGGCCAGTTCACAACGTTCGGCAAAGCGGCAACCGGTAAAGTCGTGGTCCAGGGTTGGTACGGTGCCGGCGATGGTCTGCAAGGCCTGTTCACGCTTGCTGATATCCGGCAGGGATTCAAACAGCTTGCGGCTGTAGGGATGGCGCGAATCCGCAAAGAAGCGGTCGCGGCTGGCCTCCTCGACCAGTTGTCCGGCGTACATGACGGCAACACGATCGGCCATGCCGGCGACAATACCGAGATCGTGGGTAATCAGCATAATGGCCATGTGCGTTTCCTGTTGCAGCTTCTGCAACAGCTCCAGCACCTGTGCCTGGATGGTCACATCGAGCGCCGTGGTCGGTTCATCGGCAATCAGCAGGTCCGGTTCTCCGGCCAGTGCAATGGCAATCATGATGCGCTGTTTCATGCCACCGGATAGCTGGTGCGGATAAGCATCGATGCGTTGCCTGACATCCGGAATGCCGACCGCATCGAGCAGTTCCAGTACACGTTCGCGTTCCGCCCTGCCCTTCAGGCCCTGATGTGTGCGCAGGGTTTCGCCGATCTGGTCACCGACAGTAATAACCGGGTTGAGGGAGCTCATCGGTTCCTGGAAGATCATGGCAATGCGCTTGCCACGAATCCTGCGCATCCCGACTTCCGGCAGTGCGGTCAGGTCATCACCATCAAGCAGGATACTGCCGCCGATAATCCGGCCGGCCGGCCGGGGCAGCAGCCGCAGGATCGACAATGCCGTCATCGATTTACCGCAACCGGATTCACCCAGCAATGCAAACGTCTCACCGCGATTGATATGAAAGCTGACATCATCAACGGCACGAATGGCATTGTCGCCTGCGCCGATGCGCACTTTCAGATTTTCAATTTTTAACAGGGGTTGTGTCATTGACTATTTTTCATCGCTGCCGCAACCGCGGATCAAAGGCATCGCGCACGGAATCGGAAAACAGGTTGGCAGCCAGTACCAGCACAAACATGAAAATGAAAGCCGACATCAGTGACCACCAGACCATGGGCTCCCGCGCCATTTCCAGACGAGCGCGATTGATCATGTTACCCCAGCTGTTCATGGTCGGATCAACGCCAATACCGATGTAGGACAGTACGGCCTCGGCAAGTACCAGGCCACTGAAGTCCAGCACGATAGTAATCAGAACGATGTGCATGACGTTCGGCAGAATGTGCCGGGTGATTACCTTGGCGCGCGACACGCCAAACGCCACGGCCGCCTGGATGTATTCCACCTCGCGCAGCTTCAGCGCCTCGCCACGCAGCAGCCGGCAAAGCCCGGTCCAACTGGTGATTCCAAGAATAATACACAGGAATAACAATCGGATATCCGCCCTTTCCAAGGACGTTTCGAAGTCCTGCGGATGGTTTGCAATATAGACCTGCAGCATCAGGATGGCGGCAGCGATCAACAGCACACCGGGAATCGAGTTCAGGGTGGTATAGCTGTATTGAATGACATCATCGACCCAGCCCCTGAGGTAACCGGCCATAATGCCCAGCAGGATGGCGAACGGCAGCATCACCAGTGTCGTGAGTGTACCGATGACCAGGCCGGTACGAATACTTTTCAGGCTCTGGAAAAACACGTCCTGTCCGACCTTGTCGGTACCAAATACGTGATAGGCGCCGGCCAGGTTGATGGCAAGGAACAGCAGCAACAGTACAAGACCGATGGTTGTCAGCGTGACATGCCAGGGCGCAATGCTGCGGGCAGCGAGGATGTCACCTGCAATGACACGTACCGGCCTGTTCTGCCGACGTGCCAGCATGCTGCTGATCAGGAACAACAGCGCAGTGGTTGCCAGCAGGGTTTGCAGCAGTGAAATCAGGACGCGATCACGGATATCCCTCGTCTGCTCGTTTGCCGGATCAGCCAGGTGCACGCCACCATATTTCAGTCGCGGGAACTCGCGTGATTGACTGCCATCGGCGTGCTGTATGGTTTCACGGGTAAACAGGTGGGTGGCGAACGGCGCCGAGTAGGTCTTTTCCACCTGCGTGCGTACCGGACCGAGGATGATGTCCAGCACACTCAACACCTCGACGGCGTAATGCTCCTCAGCCGAGTTACCATTATTCTCCAGCGGCAGGCGGAAATGCAGTGAGTCCAGCAGGCCGATGAGAATATACATCAGCAGGACTACCGCTGAAGCCGAAGCCAGCTTGCTGGTAAAGATGTGACGCCACGGTGAACGCAGGTGGGGTTTGCTTTTCGCATAGAAGGCAAAACCGATGACGACCGCCAGCAACAGCAAAATCAGCGCATCAGTCCACAGGATAACCGGTTTGATCATGTCAGCCTGACCCTGGGATCGACAACGGTATAGGTGATATCGGTAAGAATCAGGCCAATGATGTAGAGCACGGAGCCAAGGAACACCATGGCACGGACGATAGCGAAGTCCTGCGTGTTGATGGCGTCAATGGTGTAACTGCCAAGCCCGGGGATGGCAAAAAAAGATTCCAGCAGCAGGCTGCCCATGAACAACAGCGGCAATACGACGACAATGCCGGTGACAATTGGCACCAGTGCATTTCTCAGGATATGCCGGAACAGGACAATGGACTCCTGCAGTCCCTTGGCGCGCGCCGTGCGGACAAAATCCTTGCCGGATTCCTCAAGGAAGAAAGTCCGGTACCAGCGCGAGCCTGAGCCAATACCGCTGGCGGCGCCGATAATGACCGGCAGGACCAGGAACTTGATGGCATCGATGCCGGTCTCGTAACCTGAAATTGGCACCAGCCGGAACAGTTTGCCGAGCAGGAACTGCCCGCCTATGATGTAAAACAGCGCCGAGATTGACATCAGCATGACGCACAACACGACACCGGAGACATCGAGATAGGTGCCGCGGAAGAACGCCATCAGCATGGCAAAGGTAATATTCACCAACAGGCCTATCATCAACACCGGTATGGCAATGGCGAGACTTGGCCACATGCGTTGCTGAATATCATGGCTGATATCACGGCCGTCATCGGCATAGCCGAAGTCAAAGGCAAACAGCTTGATCGACTTGTCGAAGAATATGGTATCGGTCAGTTGATCAAGGCCACTGACAGTCCGGTTGTACAGCACCGGCTTGTTATAGCCATGCTCTGCCTTCCACTTCTCGACCGCCTCAGGCGTGACACGTTTCATGCCCAGATGCATGCGCGCCATGTCATCCGGCGAGTTGACGACAAAAAACAGGACAAAGGTCAGCATGTTTACGCCGATCAGGATCGGCAAGGCATAGGCAACACGTCTGACGATATAGGCGAACATCAGTCTTGCCTCGCATAGGCCGGTTGGTGTTGCCGCCGGCGATGGCTTATCACCGCCGGCACAATCAACAACAGCAGCACAACCATGAGTACCAGCAACGGCCAGAGCACCGGCTGGTTCCATGCCGTCTGCAGTTTCACACGCATTTCAGGCTCGATGCGCTTGTACTTGAGGGTGTTATTGGCCATCAGGTTGGGCTTGCTGTTTTTATACCAGGTATGTTGCAGGCTGAACTGCTTGGGGTGGAAGCCCCACAGCCAGGGGGAATCACGCCGTGCAATCACCATCATTTCATCGATCAGTTGCTGGCGTTCCTCTGTGTTGTCCATGTTTTTCATTTTCTCGAACAACCGGTCGAATTCCGCATTACGGTAGTTCGAGGCATTCTCGCCATTATGCTCGACCTTGCTGTTCGGTCCATACAGCAGGAACAGAAAGTTTTCCGGATCCGGGTAGTCCGCATTCCAGCCCCACTGGTAGATCTGCGACGTGCCCTTGAGCATCTTGTCCTGGAAGCGGTTGTAATCGGTACCGCGTACTACCAGCTGAATGTTTAACTTGTCGAACTGCTTGCGCAGCCAGTCGAGTCGCGCCTTGTCATCGGGCCCGGTGGCGGTGGTATCGAAATACAGTACCAGTGGCTTGCCCGTGTTGATGTGCCGGCCCTCCGGGTAACCGGCCTCGGCCAGCAGGCGGCGGGCTTCCTCGATGGGTTTTCGTTGCGGGCCCTGCGGGGTATTGTCGTATACATAGGTGTTGATTGCCGCCGTACCCGTGCTGAAGCCGAACATGCCTGGTGGAATTACGCCTTGTGCGGGAATACCCCGGCCGTTGAGAAATATCGACACGTATTCCTCGAAGTCGACCGCAATGGCGATGGCCTGGCGCAATGTGCGCGCCGATGCAGTGTCTCCACCAACGACCGGATCCAGCCAGTTGAAACCGGTGTAGTAGATCGATGTCGATACCGAGGTCGACAGGCTGATGCCTTTGTCCTGCATTTCCCTGGTCAGGCTGACTTCACCGCCGGCGCCGATACTGATTGCCTGGTCGAAGCTGTCGGAATTGATGCCGGAGGTGTCGTAGTATCCCTGCAGAAACTTGTTCCAGTACGGGATATCCTCTTTTTCGAGACTGAACACGACCTTGTCGATAAACGGCAGCGGTTTGCCGGCATCATCCAGCAGGCCGGCCCCGGCATCACCGGGCATACCGGTTTCCGGGTAACTCTCGCCGTGGAAGTTCGGGTTCCGGGCCAGCACCATCTGGCGATTCGGGTTGTTGACCGTAAGCATGTACGGGCCGGTGCCGACCGGGTACCAGTCGAGCGTGATATTGCGTTGCTTCATGCCGGACTGGGAGTAAAAGTGGTCCGCTTCCGGTGGTACCGGCGCAAAGAATGGCATCGCCAGCCAGTACAGCAACTGCGGGTACTTGCCGTGGATAGTGATCCGGTAACGATAACGGTCGATCACCCCGGCGCCGTCCAGTGGATAGTTGGCAAGATCCAGATAAACCCCCTCCTCACGGCCTGCAGCGCTTTCCTCCCAGGCCTGTTCCAGCAGGACGGCATAATCTTCAAGCCCAACGATATATTCACTCATGAGACCGAAGATGGGCGAATGCAGACGCGGGTGCGCAAGCCGCTTGATCTGGTAGACATAATCGGCGGCGACCAGCTCGCGGCTGCCGGTGTAGTCGAAATCACCAAGGGCGTGGACATCAGTGAGGTCGGCAGCTGTCAGTGTGTGATAGCGAAGTTCAGCGTTTTCGTCCCGGGCAAAGGCCGGGTGTGGCTGGTAGCGGATACCGGGCTGGATTTCGATTTCGTAGACGCTGTAGGTGATTTCCTCCGGCGGCGTATCGTCCGGCAGCCGGTTGCCATCAGCGTCGAGATAATACGGCACCGGGACCTGTGTGGCGGATAGCGGAATCAGTGTGTAGGGACGCTTCAGGTAGTGGTACTGCAACGGCGGTTCGTAGATCTGGCCGGTGAAGGTGACCTCGTTGGAACTGTAGGACTGGGCCGGATCGAGGTGGTTGGGCCGGGCCGAGAAGGATGAATAGAGGATGTTGCTTTCCGCTTCGCTGGCCGGATAAGGACGGTTCCAGGGGCCGTCGCTGCAGGCAGTCAGCAGCAATGACAGTAGCGCCAGTCCTGCCGGGGAGCATTTGTGGATGCCGGCTAAGCACAGCCCGGCCAGCCGACTGAGAGGGGGTCCTGAATAGAGTGCAGGTGCATGCATGACGAGGCATTATAGCCACGCAGCGGGCTGGTTTCATGCAGGAAATCAGAGGCTCTGCCCTTCCCGTGAGGGGCGTTTTTCGGTACCTTAGCCGGTCTTTGATAATACGGGGAATCACTATGGGATTTCTGAGCGGAAAGCGTGCACTGATTGCCGGACTGGCCAGTACCCGGTCCATTGCCTGGGGGATTGCCGGGGCCATGCACCGCGAAGGCGCCGAACTGGCATTCACCTACCCGAATGACAAGCTTGGTGAGCGGGTCAGCAAGCTTGCGGCGAAGTGCGATTCAACGCTCACCCTGCCCTGCGATGTCAGCAGCGATGAACAAATCGAGGCGCTATTCACCGATCTTGGCAAGCACTGGGACGGACTCGATATCATTGTCCACTCAATCGCCTTTGCGCCGGCCGATCAACTGGCCGGTGATTACCTCGACTGCGTCAACCGTGAGGGTTTCCGGATTGCGCATGACATCAGCTCATACAGCTTCGCCGCCATGGCCAAGGCCGGCCGCAGCCTGATGCAGGGCCGTAACGGCGCCCTGCTGACCCTGAGTTACCTTGGCGCGGTGCAGACCATTCCCAACTACAACGTCATGGGTATCGCCAAGGCCAGCCTGGAAGCCAATGTTCGCTACCTGGCGCAGAGTCTTGGCCCCGAGGGAATCCGTGTCAACGGTATTTCTGCAGGACCTATCAGGACACTGGCCGCAGCCGGGATCAGCAATTTCCGCAAGATGCTCGATGCCTTTGCGCGTACTGCACCGTTGCGTCGTAATGTAACAATCGAGGACGTGGGTAATACCGCGGCCTTCCTGTGTTCGGATCTGGCTGCCGGAATTACCGGTGAGATTACCTATGTCGATGCTGGCTACAGCACGGTCGGGATGGCGCCGCTGGAGTAGGACCCGCGCCCCGCGGGGAATTCCAGGTACTACAGAGGTGTTTTCTCCAGAATCCCCTGTTCACCCTCCAGCCGGCCGATGATAACCGCGCCGCAGGAATCACTAAAGATGTTCACACTGGTGCGGCACATGTCGAGCACCCGGTCGACAGCCAGTATCAGTCCTACTGCTTCCAGCGGCAGGCCGATGGCGCCCAGAATAATGGTAATGGCCACCAGGCTGGCGGCCGGGATGCCGGCAACACCGATTGAAGTCAGCAAGGCGACCATGACCACGGTGAACTGTTCGGCGAAGCCGAGTTGCAGTCCGAATGCCTGGGCGATGAACATGGCGGCAACACATTCATACAGGGCGGTACCATCCATATTAATGGTTGCGCCAAGCGGCAGTACAAAACTGGTGGTGTGATTGGAAACACCGGCATTGCGGGTCACGCAATCCATGGTGATCGGCAGCGTTGCCGACGAGGATGCCGTCGAGAACGATGTCAGCAGTGCCGGCGCCATGGCAGGGTATAGCCGTAGCGGATTGACCCGCCCGATGATACTCAGCAACAACGGCAGGACCACCAGAAAATGGATGGCAAGTGCGGCCAATACCGTCAGGAAGAACACCAGCAATGGTTCGAATGCGGCAAAACCGGTGGAGGCAACAACCTTTGCCACCAGTGCAAAGACACCAATGGGTGCAAACAACATGACCCACTCTGTAATTTTCAACATGACATCAAAGACGCCCTGCCAGAAATCCTTCATTACCTGTTTGGGCCTGCCTTCTATGCGGGTCATGAAGTAACCGAACAGCAGAGCAAAGAAAATCAGGCCCAGCATCTGGCCGTTTGCTGCTGCTGCAACGATATTGCTTGGTACCATGCGCAGGAAGACTTCAACCACGTCACTGATGCCGCGTCCTTCGACACGCTCGGCAACCGTATCTACATCCTCTGATATTGGCAGGATATCCCTTGCCGGCTCACCATCAATAATGCCTGGTTCGATTGTATTGACCAGCAACAATCCGAGCAGGATGGCAAACAGGCTGGTCGTCATGTAGTACAGCAGGGTCTTGCCACCCAGTCTGCCCATGGCGCCACTTTCTCCGACACCGGCCATGCCGGTAATGATCGACGACAGGATCAGCGGCACGATCAGCATTTTCAGGGCATTCAGAAATAACGTGCCGAAAAAGGCGTAGATATCGTAGAAACGCAGCCCGAACAGGCTGCCATCAGTCCCGGTCAACTGGCCGGCAACTATAGCCAGTACCAGGGCCAGCAGGATTTGCCAATGCAGTTTCAAGGTGGCTTATTCCCGGTTGAACTACCGGATTTACTGTCCCGGACGTCAGTTCGTCTGTTCGGGAATAATAATGGTGGCTTTTGCCCTGAGGTTGTCGACCACCGCTGCTGTTTCAGATACGCCCTGTATACGCGCAAGTTCCTGTCGAAAGCGGCTCCGTTCCGCATCGGTCAGTTCTGCAGTATCACCCTGTTGTACCTCGAGCAGTGATAGCAGAACGTAATCGCCGGATGGCTGGGTGACCCCCGTGGTCGTGACAGCATTCTCTGCCGGCGCCGGCATCAGGAATGCCTGGCGTACAAGCAGGCGGTCAGGTGTCGGCGACTGGCGCTGTATCAACCCCGAATCGGCCACTTCCAGTTCCTCACTGCCGGCAATATCTGCCAGGCTCTTGCCGGTACGGAGTTCTGCCAGCAACGCATCGCCATGCGCGCGGACAAGTTCGCGTGTCTTGCTATCGAGTAAACGTTGTGAAACTTCCTCCCTGACTTCATCCAGAGGGCGCGTTGCTGCCGGTTCGTACTCCATATTGCGGATGACGATAAAATGCTCCTCGGAGATTTCGATCGGTTCGCTGTTGGTACCACCTTGCAGAACATCGTCCTGGAATGCCATGGCGACAACGCCAGGGTATTCACCGATACCAGTACCACCGGCAGCGGTTATCCAGTCGCTGCTCTGCACCTCGAGTCCCAGGGCATCGGCAGCACCCTGCAGGGAATCCGGTTGTTCAAAGACGAGATTGGCGAGCGTTTCCGACAGCTCATAGAACTGCTCGCTGCGTTGCTCTGCCAGATAATCCGCAACCAGTTCTGCGCGTACCTCTTCGAATGGTTTCACGACTTCCGGGTGAATATCCGTCACTTCGATAATATGGAAACCGAACGGCGAACGTACGATGTCACTGCGCGCGCCTTTCTCCAGCGCAAAGGTGGCCTGCTCGAACTCGGCAGCCATCAGACCCTTGCCAAAGAAACCCAGGTCACCGCCATTGGCAGCAGAGCCTGGATCATCGGATTCCGCTTTAGCCAGTTCCTCGAAGGATTCGCCATCGTCCAGTCGCTTGAGCAGTGCTGCAGCTTTTTCCCGCGCACTGGCAATGGCAGCCTCATCATCATCCGGTAAACTTCTTACCAGGATATGGCGGGCCTTGCGTTCTTCCGGCGTGATGTAGCGTTCAGCCTGTTCATCATAGAGTTGACGCAGCGAGTCCTCATCGATCTCATCGAGCACCTCGATATTCTCTGCCTTTAACTCGAGGTACTGGACGCGAATTCTCTCGGGCGTCATGAATTGCGAGCTGTTGTTTTCGTAATAGGCATTGATATCCTCATCACTGATTTCGACCTTGTCGGTGAATCGGTCCAGCGGGATGGTGATATAACTGAAGCGGCGTTGCTGGGCTTGCAAACGATAGGCGGTATCTGTGCCGGCCGTGGTCATTGCGGCTGTTTGCGAAATGCCGTTAATGATCTGCCGTATCATCATCTCGCGTGACAGGCGCCATTCAAATTCGGCAGGGCTCATGCCCTGCAGGCGCAATACGCGTTCGTAGCGTTTTTTTGAAAAGTTGCCATCATCGCGGAAACCGTCTATCTGGCTGATACGCGCAGCAACCAGTTGCGGACTGATGGCAAAGCCCGCGGCTTCAGCTTCCTGCAGTAATAATTGCTCGCGAATCAATTGTTCAAGCGCATTTTTCTTCAACCTGTCTTCATCAATCAGTGCCGGATCGTAGGACTGGCCAAGACGATCCTGCAGTTGCGCGCGTAGCAGCTGGTAGCCGCGCTGTTGCTCGGAGAGCGATATATTCACGTCATTCACCGAAGCGGCAAACACGCGGGAATCAGTCTGGAAGTACCAGTTCAGTCCGAAAAAACTGAATGCAATAGCAAGAATACCCAGCAGCACCCAGCCAACCAGGCCCATTACACGTTCACGAATCGCGAGTAACATTGTCAGTCTCTTTGCTTAATCAGGATTGTTTTTTCAAGTTACAAAAAAGAAAGGGCACCGCCAGGGCGCCCTTTCGATTTGCCAGATGGCGGAGTGGACGGGACTCGAACCCGCGACCCCCGGCGTGACAGGCCGGTATTCTAACCAGCTGAACTACCACTCCATTTCCATGGTGGGTGCTGAGGGGATCGAACCCCCGACATTCGCCTTGTAAGGGCGACGCTCTCCCAGCTGAGCTAAGCACCCGAAGGCGCGCTAGTTTACGGCATCCTTAAAGGCTTTGCCAGCTTTGAACCCCGGCGCCTTTGACGCCTTGATCTGGATCGTTTCACCGGTTTGCGGGTTACGGCCGGTACGCGCTGCGCGTTCCCGTACCGAGAAAGTACCAAACCCGATCAGGGTTATCTGCTCGCCCTTGCCGAGTGTGTTGATAATGGTATCCAGTACGGCATCAGTAGCACGCGTCGCATCTGCCTTGGACTGGCCGGTCGCATCGGCCACAGCATCAATTAATTCACCTTTATTCATTAGGCATCCTCAATAATATTGTTTATATAAGCGAAAAGAAAAGTTGATAATACTGTTCAGAGCTTCCGTTCTCTCCCCCGGGTACATCTGGAGGCGCTATTAAAGCATAGATATACAGCGTAAAAAAACCCGCCGGAGCCCATAATTACGGCTTCCGGCGGGTTTTTTCAGCCTGACAGCAGGAAATTGTCTAGTGCGCGGTGACGGGCTTCTGTTTGCCCTTGTCTTTGCCCTTGACGGCCTTTCTTGCCGGCACCTTGCCCTCCTCTTCCAGCGGTACCGGCTGGTTCTGCAGCGCGACCTGCAGAACCTCATCGATCCACTTCACTGGACGAATATCGAGCTTGTCCTTGACGTTCCTGGGAATTTCAGCGAGGTCTTTCCGGTTTTCTTCCGGAATCAGGACGATAGAGATACCACCGCGGTGTGCCGCCAGCAGTTTTTCCTTCAGGCCACCAATCGGCAGTATTTCACCACGCAGTGTGATCTCACCGGTCATGGCGACATCTGATCTTACCGGTATGTCGGTTAGCGCGGACACCAGCGCAGTGCACATGCCAACACCGGCACTTGGACCATCCTTCGGTGTTGCACCTTCCGGTACATGGACGTGGATGTCGTACTTCTGGTAGAACTCGGGATCGATGCCCAGCATAGCCGCTCGACTGCGTACAACCGTGTTTGCCGCCTGGATGGATTCCTGCATGACATCACCCAACTGACCGGTATGGATCATCTTGCCCTTGCCCGGCACCGTGGTCGACTCGATGGTCAGCAGTTCGCCACCAGCCTCGGTCCATGCGAGGCCGGTCACCTGGCCAACCTGGTCATGCTCTTCGGCACGACCGTAACGGAAGCGCCTGACACCAAGATACTTGTCGAGATTTCGTGGCGTGATCGTTACCTTGCGATCGCGTTCCTTGAGCACCAGTTCCTTGACCACCTTGCGGCAGATCTTGGAAATCTCGCGCTCCAGATTACGCACACCGGCCTCACGGGTGTAGTGACGAATGATGTCGCGAATCGCATTCTCGCTGATGGATATCTCGTCCTGCTTGAGGCCGTTGTTTTCGATCTGCTTCTGCAGCAAATAACGCATGGCTATGTTGATTTTTTCGTCCTCGGTATAACCCGGGATCCGAATAACTTCCATGCGGTCAAGTAGCGGCCCCGGAATGTTCATGGTGTTGGCCGTCGCAACAAACATCACGTCGGACAAGTCAAAGTCGACCTCGAGGTAATGATCGTTGAAGGTATTATTCTGCTCCGGATCGAGGACCTCCAGCAGTGCCGAAGACGGGTCACCACGGAAATCCATCGACATCTTGTCGAGTTCATCAAGCAGGAATAACGGGTTACGCACCTCGACCTTGGACAGGTTCTGTACGATCTTGCCCGGCAGTGAACCGATGTAGGTGCGGCGGTGGCCGCGGATCTCGGCCTCATCGCGCACGCCACCGAGCGACATGCGGGTAAACTTGCGACTGGTTGCACGAGCAATGGAACGACCGAGCGAGGTTTTGCCAACACCGGGCGGGCCGACCAGACACAGGATTGGTCCCTTGAGTTTCTTGACGCGCTGCTGCACGGCGAGATATTCAAGGATGCGCTCCTTGACCTTCTCCAGGCCGTAGTGATCTTCCTCGAGGATGGCCTCGGCCGCAGCCAGGTCATGCCGGACCTTGGAACGTTTCTTCCACGGTACGCTGACCAGCCAGTCAATATAGTTTCTGACAACAGTGGCTTCCGCTGACATCGGCGACATCATCTTCAGCTTGTTGAGCTCCGAGCTGGCCTTTTCTTTCGCCTCCTTGCTCATGCCGGCCTTCTCTATCTTCTGCTGCAAGTCATCAAGCTCATTCGGAGCATCTTCCATATCACCGAGCTCTTTCTGAATTGCCTTCATCTGTTCGTTCAGGTAATACTCGCGCTGGCTTTTTTCCATTTGCTGTTTGACGCGGCCACGAATGCGCTTCTCGATCTGCATGATGTCGATCTCGCCTTCGATCTGGACCATCAGGCGCTCGAGTCGTTCGCGGCAGTTCTCGATTTCAAGAATATTCTGCTTCTCTTCCAGCTTCAGGGACATGTGCGCAGCGATGGTATCCGCCAGACGGCCTGGCTCATCAATCCCTGACAGGGACGTCAGTATTTCCGGCGGTACTTTCTTGTTGAGCTTCACATACTGGTCGAACATCGCCAGCAATGAGCGGGTCAGAACCTCGAGTTCCTTCTCATCTTCGTCACTATCACCGGCCAGCAACTCGACATTGGCAGTAAAAAACGCATCGCTGGACTCGTAGGACGTGATACGGGCGCGTTCGGCGCCTTCCACCAGGACCTTGACGGTACCGTCAGGCAGTTTCAGTAACTGGAGAATGGTCGACAGGGTACCAATCTCATGGATGTCCTCGACGGAAGGATCATCGACCTCGGCATTTTTCTGTGCCACCAGCAGGATCTTCTTGTCTTCCTGCATGGCAGTATCGAGCGCATTGATAGACTTTTCGCGGCCGACGAACAGCGGTATGACCATGTGCGGATAAACAACCACATCGCGTAACGGCAAGACAGGTATTGCACTAGAGGTTTCGTCTGTCATGTCTGGTCCCTTCCATTGCTGAGTTATGTGATATCGGGATTGTTTCCGGCAGCGCCTCGTTGGTGCCTGACGCTGTCATCACAAAGCCCGAAAGCCCTGCCCGTCATTACGCCTGGAATGATTCAATTCCGGTGAACTACGATCCAATATGGGGACGCGGCCCACCTTCTTCAACCATTTTTTTGACAGGCATTTACTATACAGCAAGGAATATGCCAGTTAGGCCGATAACAGCAGCAAACATGCAAGCTGCTGGATTTGTTGACAGTTTTTGAACTACTCCGAAGCCGCCAGCGGCTCGGAAGCGTCAAAAATCATGTAGGGTGCTGAATTACCGAGGATGACACTCTCGTCAATGACCACTTTTCTGACGTTTTCCATCGAGGGCAAGTCGTACATGGTATCGAGCAGGACCTGCTCGAGAATGGTGCGCAGGCCGCGAGCACCGGTTTTCCGTTCCATCGCCTTGAGGGCAACCGCACGCAGGGCATCATCGTGGAATTCCACCTCACAGCCTTCCATATCAAACAGCTTTTCATACTGTTTGGTAAGCGCATTCTTTGGCTCCGTCAGAATCTTGACGAGTGCTTCCTCGTCAAGTTCTTCCAGCGTGGCCACAACCGGGAGTCTGCCGACGAATTCCGGTATCAGGCCGTATTTGATAAGATCCTCCGGCTCGACATCATAGAGGACCTCACCCAGAGTGGATTCTTCATCCTTGCTTTTCACTTCAGCGGCAAAGCCGATACCACCCGTCTCCGAGCGACTGCGGATCACGCGGTCAAGACCCGCAAAGGCACCGCCGACAATGAACAGGATATTTGATGTATCGACCTGCAGGAATTCCTGCTGCGGATGCTTGCGACCGCCCTGTGGCGGCACCGAGGCAACCGTGCCCTCAATAAGCTTGAGCAGTGCCTGCTGCACACCTTCACCGGAAACATCGCGGGTAATGGAGGGATTGTCCGACTTGCGTGAAATCTTGTCGATTTCGTCAATGTAGACAATACCGGTCTGGGCCTTGTCAACATCATAGTCACATTTCTGTAACAGTTTCTGGATGATGTTTTCGACATCTTCACCAACATAACCGGCTTCGGTCAGTGTGGTGGCATCGGCGATGGTAAATGGAACATTCAGCAAGCGCGCCAGCGTTTCGGCCAGCAGGGTCTTGCCGGAACCGGTTGGGCCAATAAGCAGGATGTTGCTCTTGGAAAGTTCGACGCCGTCTTTCTTGTGCACCGCTTCCAGGCGTTTGTAATGATTGTATACGGCAACTGCCAGAATTTTCTTGGCACGGTCCTGACCGATGACATACTCGTTCAGGATTTCATCGATTTCTTTGGGGGTGGGTAGCTTGTCTCCGCCGGCAGAGGATTTCTCCTGCATCTCCTCGCGGATGATGTCATTGCATAGCTCGACACATTCATCGCAGACAAATACCGAGGGGCCCGCAATCAGCTTGCGGACTTCATGCTGGCTTTTGCCACAGAAGGAACAGTAAAGGAGCTTGCCGTCGTCGCCCTTACTATCTCTGTCATCACTCATAGTAAATCCCTCGTCTGCCTGAAAAGCAGTGCAACAGTTGCTGTTTTAACACTATTTATTATTATGAATCAACTCCTTCGGCTTGATTTCCAGCCAGAAAAACCGGCTGTCTGTCGGGGTTGTGTACTATATCGGCCAGTTTGCTGCAGGTTACAGGGGGTTTGACAGCTACCTGAGGTTGCGCGTTCCCTGCCTAACTACCCGGTATCGGCTACCGCCCGCTGGTTCAGAATTTCATCAATCAGACCGTATTCCTTCGCCTCTTCAGCGCCCATGAAATTATCGCGTTCGGTATCTTCCCTGATACGCTCCAGCGATTGTCCGGTATGGCTGGCAAGGATACGGTTGAGCTTTTCACGGATGAGCAGGATCTCGCGGGCATGGATGTCAATATCCGTTGCCTGGCCCTGGAAACCACCCAGGGGCTGGTGAATCATCATGCGTGAATGCGGCAGGACGACCCGCTTGCCCCTGGCACCACCGGCGAGCAGCAAGGCACCCATGCTGGCTGCCTGGCCTATACACATGGTGCTGACATCGGGTTTGATGAACTGCATGGTGTCATAAACCGCCAGACCCGCGGTCACCGAACCACCCGGCGAGTTGATGTAGAGGTGGATATCCTTGTCAGGGTTTTCCGATTCAAGGAACAGCAACTGTGCAACCACGACATTTGCCATGTAGTCCTCAACCGGGCCGACAACAAACACAACGCGTTCCTTGAGGAGTCGCGAATAAATGTCGTAGGAGCGTTCGCCCCGCGCGGTTTGTTCAATAACAATCGGGACCAGGTTCAGTGCCCGGGTATCAGTTGCGCCATTCATGCCTGTGCTATCGGTCATGCCACCCTATCCTTTAGATTGCTTGGCTGCTTCTACAAGCTCATCAAATGATGATGGTTCATCATCCACATCAGCACCGGAATTTTCGATAATCCATTCGACGGCCTGCTCCTCGATGACCGCTGTCTGGACGCCGCTCAGCATTTCCTGGTTGCCGTAATAATACTGTACCACCTCATCAGGATTCTCGTAGGAAGCGGCAATGGTTTCGACATTCCGGCGGACGCGATCAGGATCAACCTGTATCTGGTTCTGCTTGACGATCTCGCTCAGCAACACACCGAGCTTGACACGGCGTTCGGCGCTGGCCTCGAGTGCAGCGGCATCCAGTCCCTGGTTGTGTTGCTGGCCTTGCAATGCAGCAATTTCATTGTCAATGAGGCTTCCGGGTACCTCGACCGGATTTTTTTCCAGCAGGCTGGAAAATACCTGGTCCTTGACATTGGCTGTTATCAGCTGCTGCAGCTCCCGCTGCATGTTATTGGTGACTTCCTTGCGCAGTCCCTCGATGCCGTCGTCAGCCACACCAAAAGCTTTGGCAAATTCATCATCGAGTTCCGGCAGGACCATTTCCGCAACGCCATGCACCTTGATAGCAAACTCGGCAACCTTGCCGGCAACATCAGCGGCTGGATAGTCATCCGGGAAAGTCACACTGATGGTCTTGTCATCACCGGCAGATACCCCGACCAGTTCGTCTTCAAAACCGGGGATCATTGAACCGGAGCCAAGTTCCAATGGCATACCTTCGCCCTTGTTGCCGGTGAATGCTTCGCCGTCGATGCTACCTTCGAAATCGATCGTGATCTGGTCACCCCCGGCCGCCGCCCGTTCAACCGTATCCCAGGTAGCGCGTTGCTTGCGCAATTTCTCCAGCATGGCGCCGATATCATCTTCACTGACCTCGACCACGGGACGGGTGACCTTGAAGCTGTAATCCAGTGCACCATCAAACTCCGGAAAAATTTCAAACGTGGCGGTATATTCCAGTGCATTGCCGGGCTGAGACTGTTGCGGCTCGATGCTCGGAGTGCCGGCCGGTGACAGGTTTTCCTGTGTCAGTGCTTCCTGGAGGGTGGAGTTGATAACCTGCTCAATGACTTCCTGCCGCACCTGGGTACCGTATTTCTGCTCGATTACCTTTACCGGCACCTTGCCCGGCCGGAATCCGTCCAGCCTGACCGTCCTGCTCATGGACTGCAGGCGGGAACCAACTTCCTGGTCAATCCGGTCTGCCGGGACCTGCACGGTTAGGCGACGTTCCAGGCCGCCGGCATTTTCTACCGAAACTTGCATACTTCACCTCGTGATTAATGACCGGCCTGCCGATCAGGTCATTTATAACTTATTGATATATTAATATATCGCTGAATTGGTGCGAAAGGAGAGACTCGAACTCTCACGGGTTGCCCCACTGGCACCTAAAGCCAGCGCGTCTACCAATTCCGCCACTTTCGCGACATCAGCCACTGGCAACCGGTAAATTTTTCTATATTTGTCTGATAATTACAACGATTATTTCAGGATATTGCCAGTAATTAGATCCCGCATGCCCGGACACGCCTGACACCGGCGGGCATTAAAAACCCGCGCAGTGCACGGGCCAGGTAAATTGGTGGGCCGTGAAGGAATCGAACCTTCAACCAATGGATTAAGAGAGACCCCAGACGCTACGTAACGAAGTTTAACGTAGTATAAGGTAGAGTAACAACAACCAGTTACATAAAATCAGAGATCTCGGAAAAGACCCTACAGGGGATCAATTGGTTAGAAAATGTTCCGGATTTGTGTACTTTTTTCTGGCAAGTGGCGTACCAAAAATGTTATTAATTTAGAGGTGTGTGTTTCATGAGATTCTTTGATTCGGCCCAGGAGAACTATGCTGGTTTGCAGAAAATTATTCCCGCGAGTTTTAAGTGTGGCTACTGCAATAACGAAGTTTCATCAGATAGCGGCTATAAAATTGGCATCGGCAATAATGGGCAAAGCACGCAGCGTGCTGGTATTTACATTTGCCCCTCATGCCTCGGCCCTACATTTCGTGATCTAAGAGGAATTTTTTACCCCCAACCTACAGCCGGAAACGATGTTGATGGCCTGCCAGATGACATATCTGGTCTCTACTCCGAAGCACGCGCTTGCTGTGGTGTAGGTTCTTACACATCTGCTGTCCTTTCATGTCGAAAGATACTTATGCATGTAGCGGTTGACCTTGGAGCGGATGAAAACAAATCTTTCATTTATTACGTCAATTGGATGCTGGACAATCACCACATCCCGCCAAAATCAGGCAAGTGGGTTGACCATATCCGCGAGAAAGGTAACGAGGCAAACCATGACATTGTCATCATGGACAGGGATGAAGCCGAGCGGTTGGTTAGGTTTATTGAAATGCTGCTGAAAGTAAATTATGAATTTCCCGGTTTAATTCCTGAGGATTTAGTTGAGGAACAGCAACCGTCAAGTGAACCAAAACTGATCTGATAATCATCAAAGTTTTCAGTGCAACCACCCTATCCTATCCGCCTCCCGCCGCTCCTGCATGATCAGCGCAAGCTCCCGCCGCTCCCAGGCTACCAGCAGCTCCCAAAATGCCTGCAGTTCTTCGTGTGTCATTCACTTGATGAAGTCCATGCGGTGAGTCTGGCATGGTGGGGTGGGTGTCTGTCAGAGAAGTCTGATTTCTATATAAGAATTCACTAAAAGACCGGAACCGACGCTTTGCGGTCATTCAGATTACTATTTTTATTATTTGATTCACTTATAGAAAAGTTGATTCGATAAGTCCTGTCTATGTGAGCGTTTGGTGATTAGGTGATAAATATCTGTGGATGATAAAATACGCCCACAGCCAAGAATGAAAATAAGGTTCTGGCTGTATGAATA
The DNA here is from genome assembly GCA_039714155.1 of Pseudomonadota bacterium. Classification (GTDB taxonomy): domain Bacteria; phylum Pseudomonadota; class Gammaproteobacteria; order UBA9214; family UBA9214; genus SZUA-186. Next base: position 21,535 of record JBDLJX010000044.1, read on the forward strand.
AAAAATGAACTTACGGAGGAAGACCCATGAAAAAACACGCATATTTATGTGCTGTGTGTGCCCTAACTTTTTCAGGACTGGCAAACACGGCACAAGCCGCACTCGTCACCTCTTTATACAGGAGTCGATATTAACGGCACGCTGTATCAGGTCACTTTCCACGACGGGTTAACGTTCAACCAATTGTGGGATGCTGACGACGACGGTGTGTTTGGAGGCGGTGGTTCCATATTTTCTACGGCACCGCAGTTTTGGGATGACGAAGTGGGCGCGGGCCTCGCCGCCGTGGCAATTATCACGGCGTTAGGTAATTCTGACCACACCGATAATCTGGGTGAAATATTATCAGATGCGTTCGTGGTCCCCTGGAGCACGAACGGAGTCACGGGGGGACCAGGACCATCGGCAGGCGCCGAGCTGGTGTTCGGATTTACTGATGTCAATATTGCTCCCACGATCGACGGTGGTGCGACACCGATTGAACACGCCGATGACCTCGACCCCCCCGTAGCCCCTTATGTGTCCTTTAGACAACAGCTAGTGCCGATCCCAGTTCCATCAGCCATTTGGCTCTTCGGCTCAGGCCTCTTGGGGCTGATCGGCATAGCAAGACGTAAGAAAGCGGCCTAACACTTATAAAAGAATCAACAGAGACGGCCCTTCGGGGCCGTTTCTCATTATGCTGTATGTCCGAGTATGGCCGACAGTAGTCATTTAAGCCGCGCCCCTCCCTGACTGCTCCACCTCCAGCCCTGGTCGGATTACTGAAAAGGCAAAGGCTACCTTTTCAGGTGGTCCCTGCCTGCACCTTCTCCCGGCATAGCAAGTAGCAGACCGGTTTCACCTAAATTTCTTAGGCATCTAGCCGACACCATTTAATGGAATCAACTACCGAGGGTGCAGCCGTGTTGTACGTGTTCGAAAAAGCTAGAGATATATTCGCGATGATGTTGATCGGCGCAGGCTTAGTGTTCTGGGTGGTGTTCTGGACTTACTTTTTTTCGATGATATTAGAGGCTGGCTAGTAAATGTCCCCTGGCGCTGCGTTCATTCGTTAGTCACCGTTTTTCATGGTGCTGAATGTCGTATTGTGGCCGATAATGTTGAAAAACTCGAAATTCAGAGGAAGCCAAATTTCAGCCAAAGCTCATTCTTTTCAAAAGTGCGATTCTAATCTTGCGAATGAGGCGATA
>JBDLJX010000045.1:0-21918 GCA_039714155.1 Pseudomonadota bacterium
CGTTGGCCAGTTCCTCGATTCGCTGCAGCGGTTCCGGAATACGTGGCTGGACTTCCAGGGAAAAACGGGTTCCTGACATGGGTAATCCCTTACTTGGGGTTAGTCATTTATAATAAATTTGCCTGGTGCCGAGGGCGAGAGTCGAACTCGCACGACCAGAGGTCACTTGATTTTGAGTCAAGCGCGTCTACCAGTTCCGCCACCCCGGCTATGGAGTATCTGCAGATTTCTGCAGTAACAGCCTGTCCCGACAGTGGCCGCAGGCCCTGACCTGAACACCGGTAGTATAAGGCATCCCGGCGTCCGGGCAACTGCGGGGAATGTCCGCTGTGCTACCATGCGCCGCCATGCAACGCGGCGACTTTTATTACGAATTACCGGAAGAACTGATTGCGCTCACGCCACAGGCAACACGTACCGGCAGCCGCCTGCTTTGCCTGGATCCGGTCAATAAAACCCTGCATGACGGCCGCTTCACGGATCTGCCCGGCTTGCTAGCGCCGGGTGACCTGCTGGTATTCAATAATACCCGCGTGATTCCGGCACGCATCTTCGGGAACAAGGGCTCTGGCGGCAGGGTGGAAGTGCTGATCGAGCGTATTACAGCACCTGACTCTGCCACGGCACATGTGCGTGCCAGCAAGGCACCACGGCAGGGTGCCCGGCTGTTACTGGAAGGCGGACTGGAAGCCAGGATCACCGGGCGCAAGGATGACTTGTTCGAGCTGAAATTCTCCGGCAGTGATAATGTGCTTGAACACCTTGAGCGCTACGGCCATATGCCGTTGCCGCCCTATATCAAGCGGCCTGACGAGGCGGCAGACCGGGAGCGCTACCAGACGGTCTACGCCGAGGTCCCCGGCGCCGTGGCCGCACCGACGGCCGGTCTGCATTTCGATGCGGAATTGCTTGGCAGGCTGGAGGCGACTGGAGTCAAGACTGCCTTTGTCACCCTGCATGTCGGTGCCGGGACCTTCCAGCCGGTGCGTACCGATGATCTTGATGAACATGTCATGCACTACGAATATTGTGAAGTCGATGCAGATACCTGCGACCGGATTGCCACCACCCGGCAACACGGTGGACGGGTGATTGCCGTTGGCACCACCGTGGTGCGCACTCTTGAATGCGCTGCCCGTGGTGGTGAACTGGAGCCATTCTGCGGGGAAACCAACCTGTTTATTACGCCCGGTTACCGCTTCCGGGTGATCGATGCCATGCTCACCAATTTTCACCTGCCCGAGTCGACACTGTTGATGCTGGTATGTGCTTTTGCCGGCTATGACTGGATCATGTCGGCCTACCGGCATGCCATCAATGAACGTTACCGTTTTTACAGTTACGGTGATGCGATGTACATCAGCCGGGCAGCCTGATGCGCGCATCTGTCATGGAATTCGAGGTCCTCGGTACTGACAGTCTGGCCCGAACCGGCCGATTGACGTTTCCCCGTGGTGTCGTCGATACGCCGGCGTTCATGCCGGTCGGTACCTACGCTACGGTCAAGGCGATGACACCGGAGGAAGTCGCCGCCAGTGGTGCACAGATCATTCTCGGCAATACCTTTCACCTGATGCTGCGGCCAGGTGTCGATATCATCAATAAACACGGCAGCCTGCACGACTTCATGCACTGGGACGGTCCGATCCTGACCGATTCCGGCGGATTCCAGGTATTCAGTCTGGATGGCCTGCGCAAGATTACCGAGGCCGGTGTGACGTTTCAGTCACCGGTAAACGGTGACACGGTATTCATGGGGCCGGAGGAATCCATGCAGGTACAGCGCGCCCTGGGTGCCGACATCGTCATGGTATTTGATGAGTGTACGCCGTACCCGGCCACCAGGGCGGAGACCCGCAGCTCGATGGAGCTGTCACTGCGCTGGGCACAACGCAGCCGGGCGGCACATGCCGGTAACCCGGCGGCCCTGTTCGGTATCGTCCAGGGGGGGGTGTACGAAGACTTGCGGCGTGCGTCGCTGGACGGACTCGAGGCCATCGGTTTCGACGGCTATGCCATCGGCGGGCTGTCGGTTGGCGAACCTCCAGACGATCGTGCCCGTGTGCTGGCGGCAATTGTGCCGTACCTGCCGGCAACGGCGCCGCGCTACCTGATGGGTGTCGGCAAGCCGGAAGATATTGTCGAGGCGGTGCTGGCCGGCGTCGATATGTTCGACTGTGTGCTGCCAACACGCAATGCGCGTAACGGTCATCTGTTTGTCGCGGATGGTGTCATCCGGCTGCGTAACAGCCGCTATCGAAGCGATACCCGGCCGCTGGACGAGGCATGCCCGTGCTACACCTGCCGGCATTACAGCCGGGCCTACCTGCACCATCTTGACAAGTGCGGCGAGATACTTGGTTCACGGCTTAACACCATCCACAACCTGAGCTATTACCAGCAACTCATGACCGGGCTGCGGTCGGCAATCCGTGCACAGACGCTTGCCTGCTGGATCCGGGATTTTTATGCACGGCTCTCCCAGACGGCATCAGCTGTGCCATAATAAGCGGCTGCTGGCCGGCGGGTAGACGGGAACAATCGCCAATCGGTTCATTTTACTAGCAAAATACAGGAGCACAGGAGCAGCATGAGTTTCTTTATTTCAGACGCATGGGCGCAGGCAGCCCCGGCCGGTCAAAGCGACCCGCTGATGAGTTTTCTACCACTGATTTTCATCTTCGTCGTGTTTTATTTTCTGCTGATTCGTCCGCAGAGCAAGAAAGCCAAGGAACATCGCGAGCTGGTCAAGGCGCTCGCCAAGGGTGACGAAGTGGTTACCAACGGCGGCATGCTGGGCCGCATCACCGGTGTCAGCGAAAGTTTTGTTGAACTGGAAGTCGCTGAGGGCATGAAGGTCAAGATCCAGCGTCAGGCCGTTGCACAACTGATGCCGAAGGGCACCATCAAGGAAGCCTGACAGGCGCGTTGAGCGGAAACAAAGAATCATGATGAATCGCTATTCAATCAGGAAGAACCTGCTGATCGTGGTGGTGCTGCTTGCCGGCATCCTGTATGCACTGCCGAACATCTATGGCGAGGACCCGGCACTGCAGATAACCCATATGCGTGGTGGTGTTGTCGAACCGGCATTTGTCGAGTCAGTTACCGGGGCACTCGACCAGGCCGGGCTTGGCTACAAGAGCGTTGAAGCGGATGAAAAGCAGTTACTGATTCGTTTCCATGATACCGAGACCCAGCTGCAGGCGGTTGACTACGCCAAGGAAGCCGCGGGAACGAAGTATGTGGTTGCGCTGAACCTGGCGCCGGCAACGCCGGACTGGCTGCAGTCACTGAACGCATTGCCGATGTACCTTGGTCTTGACCTGCGCGGTGGCGTGCACTTCCTGATGGAAGTCGATATGGTTGCCGCCGTCAAACAGGCAATCGAACGTTATGCCAGTGACTTCCGGACCCTGTTGCGCAAGGAAAAAATCCGCTATGCATTGTTACGCAGTGAGGCGGACGGTACCCGTATCCTGTTCCGCAATACCGCAGACCGTGACAGCGGAAAAAAAATAATTAACGAGGAGTTCCCCGGTCTGGTGAATGAAGAGCTTGAGTCAGCTGATGGCAAGCCGGGCCTGCTATTCAAGCTGAGCGAGTCTGAAATTAACGACATACGCAAGTTTGCACTGCTGCAGAATATCCAGACCCTGCGCAATCGTGTCAATGAACTGGGGGTCGCCGAACCGGTGATTCAGCAGCAGGGCACCCGGCGTATCGTTGTGCAGTTGCCTGGCGTTCAGGATACAGCGCAGGCCAAGCGTATCCTTGGTGCTACGGCAACGCTGGAATATCGGGCAGTCGACATTGAGCACGATGTTGACCGTGCTGTGGCCGGCAAGGTCCCGGCGGGGTCCCGGCTCTATTATCAACGCGACGGCAGTCCGGTGTTGCTGAAGAAACGCGTTATCGTGACCGGTGACCAGATCGTCAACGCCGGTTCCGGTTTTGACCAGCAGTCCGGTTCACCGAATGTGACCGTGACACTCGATGCCAAGGGCGCGCGCAAGATGCTGGACTTTACCAAGGACAGTGTCGGCAAACCCATGGCCGTCGTATTTATCGAGAACAAGACCGAGACAAAGTTCGTCAATGGTGAACCGGTACGAACCACCCGCAAGATCGAGGAAGTAGTCAGCATAGCCACCATTCGTGAGGTCTTCAGCAAGCGTTTCCAGACCACCGGCCTCGACAGTTCGCAGGAAGCGCATGAGCTGGCACTGATCCTGCGTTCCGGTGCACTGGCTGCGCCTATCGAGATTATCGAGGAACGGACTGTTGGCCCAAGCCTGGGCAAGGACAATATCGAACAGGGGTTCCGGTCGGTGATCTACGGTTTTATCGCAGTATTGATTTTCATGGCACTGTACTATCGTGTCTTCGGCCTGGTTGCCGACATGGCCCTGACATTCAACCTGGTAATGATTGTCGCAGTATTATCGATGCTGCAGGCCACCCTGACCCTGCCGGGTATTGCCGGTATTGTCCTCACGATTGGTATGGCGGTAGATGCCAACGTACTGATCTTTGAACGTATCCGTGAAGAATTGCGTAACGGCAACAGTCCGCAGGCAAGCATCCAGTCAGGCTACGAGAAGGCATTTTCGACCATTGCCGATGCCAATATCACCACCCTGATTGCCGCCGTGGTGTTGCTGAGTTTCGGCACTGGCCCGATCAAGGGCTTCGCCGTAACGCTTTCCATCGGCATTCTGACATCCATGTTCACTGCCATCATGGGCACACGTGCGGTCATCAACCTCATCTACGGTGGACGTCGCGCTGCCAGACTGATGATCTGATACAGCTTACAGGTAATTGCAATGCATCTGATGAAAGACAGACTTTCTATCGATTTCATGGGCAAGCGCCATCTTGCTATAGGTATATCGTTGCTGTTGATGGCCATTTCGATCGGCTCACTCGCCGTTCGTGGTCTGAACTTCGGTATCGATTTCACTGGCGGCACCCTGATCGAGGTTGGCTACCAGAGTCCTGCTGACCTGGGTGCTATACGCTCGGCGCTGGCTGATAACGGTTATGAACAGGTACAGGTACAGTATTTTGGTACCACGCGTGACGTTCTGATCCGGATTCCCCCGACAAATGAAAAGGGCAACGTCAAGCTGAGTGACGATATTCTCGCCGTGCTGAGCAAGAGCGATGCCGATGTCATGATGCGCCGGGTTGAGTTTGTCGGGCCGCAGGTCGGCAAGGAACTGACCGAGCAGGGTGGACTGGCCATGATCTATGCCCTGATCGGCATCCTGATTTACATCATGGTTCGGTTCCACTACCGATTTGCGCCGGGTGCCGTTGCCGCACTGGTGCACGACGTGGTGATAGTCATGGGTGTTTTTTCATTCTGGCAAATCGGCTTTGACCTGACCGTGCTGGCGGCATTGCTGGCAGTGATCGGTTACTCACTGAATGACACTATCGTGGTGTTCGACCGTATCCGCGAGACCTTCCGCAAAATGCGCAAGGGGACACCACTGGAGATCATCAACATGTCTATCAACCAGACACTGTCACGTACCTTGATGACCTCCCTGACGACCCTGGTTGTGCTGGTGATGCTGTTTATCTTTGGCGGCGAGGTCATTCACTCCTTTGCACTGGCACTGATTCTCGGCGTGATGGTCGGCACCTACTCGTCGATCTTTATTGCCAGTACCACGGCCCTGGCGCTGGGTATCAGCAAACAGGACCTGATGCAGGTCAGCAAGGAAGAGGGTAGCCGGGACAGCACGCCCTGAGCGGAAGTCTAGCGGTGGTTTTTCAGCGGGAATGGAATGACGTCTGCCAGCGGGGATCGCCGACAGTCCGGTTTTTCCAGGGAAAGAATCTGTAACTTGCCTGACTCACAGCTGGCGCAGGTATCAACGGTATAGTCCTGCATGCCTTCCAGTATGTCGCGCATAATGACTTCCAGTGCCCGTCCGTTAATTCTCTTGTTTTTCATATAACTATATATACTTCCTGTCCGTGTTTCGCGGTTGCCGGCGGCGCAGACCATGCATTGCCTGCGCCTGTCACAGCCATCGGCGCTGCTACGGCAAACTTGAATCAGACCGAAATGGTGCTTGCTTGAAGGCAATCGCGAATAAATTCGCTCCTACGGGGAAGGGATGTGGGGTAGGAGCGGTTCCTACGGGGAAGAGGTGTGGCGCAGGAGCGGCTTCAGCCGCGATCATGGCCACCAAAGAAGGGCTAGCTGGACAGTTCGGCGGTGACGCAGGGACGGATGGCTTTCAGGAGTTGCTGGAACAACTTGGGGTTGGCGGTGACGATGTTGCCGTTCTTCAGGTAATCATGCCCGCCCATAAAATCGCTACACAGGCCACCGGCTTCCTGGATCAGCAGCACGCCAGCCGCCATGTCCCAGGTATTGAGACCGATCTCCCAGAAGCCGTCGAGGCGGCCGCAGGCTACATAGGAAAGATCGAGGGCGGCAGAACCCGGTCGGCGAATACCGGCCGTCTGCGGAAACAGGGCACGGAACATATCGAGGTAGGCATCGAGGTGTTGCTGCGCCTTGAACGGAAAGCCGGTACCGAGTAAAGCGCCCTCAAGCTGGCCGTGTCTGGTCACGCGGATGCGGCGATCATTCAGTTGTGCACCGGCACCCCGGCTTGCGGTAAACAGTTCCTGCAGGACCGGGTCATAGACGACGGCCTGCTCCAGCCGGCCCTTGTGTTGCAAGGCAATGGAAACGGCAAATTGCGGGAAACCGTGCAGGAAATTGGTGGTGCCATCGAGCGGGTCGATAATCCACTGGTATTCATCACCGGCATGGGAGCCACTTTCCTCCGCAAGAATGCCATGCTGCGGGAAGGCCTTGCGCAGAATGCTGATGATCTCGTCCTCGGCCTGCCGGTCGACCTCGGTAACAAAGTCATTGCGGTCCTTGCTCTGGATCGTCAACCGGTCAACACGGTCGAGATTGCGAATAATAATATTGCCGGCACTGCGGGCAGCGCGTATCGCAATATTCAGCATGGGGTGCATGGAAACAGGCCTTGCGTGCCTAAAAGGCCGCACAGAATAACAGAGTTGTCGCACTGGCGGTATGCAGAAAGGGGTGTTAGGCCGCTAGTGTGGTGTAACGGATAACGCGGGGCCCGGCAAAGGATTAACCGTGCAAGGAATTAGCCAGTGGTATGCAAATGCCCCAGTGTCTGGCCCAGCTGTACCGGCTGCCCGGCCCTGAGTTCCGGCAGCCAGCTGGCCTGGCCGCGGGGATACAACAGGATCACGGTTGAGCCCATGTTGAACCGGCCCATCTCTTCGCCACGCTGCAGCCGGTGTCCGGCATTGCGGTAATCGCTTGAGACAATGTTGCGGCCCCGGGGTGTGGCTACGCCGTCCCAGACCGTTTCCATGCACGATACGAAAATCGCACCAACCAGGATCACGGCAACGGGACCCGTATCACTGTCGAACAGGGCAACGAGGCGTTCATTACGGGTGAACAACGCGGATATAGCCCGGGTGGTATGGGGTGCGACACTGTACAGGCGTCCCGGGATATAGGTGGTAGTACGTAACACAGCCGTCGTCGGCATATGGATGCGATGGTAGTCACGCGGCGACAGGTACAGTGTACAGAAGATCCCGTCACTGAATTCGGCGGCTGTCTCCGGGTTACCACCAAGCAGGTCAGGCAATGAGTAGTGCCGGCCCTTGGCCTGAATCAGCGTGTTGCCATCGATACGACCGATCTCGCTGATACAACCATCCACCGGGCAGGCAATGGCACTGGCGTCATCTGGCTGTGGCCTGATGCCGATGCGCAAGGCCCTGGTAAAGAAGCTGTTGAAGTCCGGGTAGCTGCCCGGGTCACTTTGCTCCGCCTCCGACATGTCAACCTTGAAGTGGCGGATAAACAGATGCATGAGCAGGTTTTTCCACCAACGGCTGCGCCAGCAGCTTGCGACGCGGACAAGCCGTGACAACAGGTGATGTGGCAACAGGGCCAATGGCCAGGATTTCAGCCAATCAATGATGCTGACATTTGCCATGCGCTGTTCTCTGGGTATTAGTGATTGTGCTGATGATGGTGCTGCTGGCCGTCGTCACCGGTTCTTCTGATGACCGTGGCCTCAAATTGCCGGCATGCCCCGTTTGCCAGTTCAATGGTCATTGATACCTTGTCATCCTGTCGCAAGGGCCGGACCGGGGTAAACAGCATCAGGTGCATGCCGCCGGGTTCCAGCACAACCTTGCCGGCAGGCGGGATTTGCAGCAGCTCGACCGGCAGCATCCTGGCCACACCCTGCTCAACCACGGTCCGATGGATCTCGATACGGCCGAAATCCGGGCTGTGGATAGCACGGACAATGGCCGGAGTGGTGCCGTTATTGTGTAATTCCATATACGCGGCCAGTACCTTTGCTGCCGGCGGTGCCTCGCGAATCCAGGCGTCCCTGATCTGCAGTGACGCCTCGGCAGCAGCCTGCCCGCTACCAAGCAGGCACAGGCATGCGAGCAGTGCTGTAGTGAATGACTTCATTTAATATGCGCCAGCAATCGCAATGAATTCGTCGCTGATTTCGGCTGCAATCAGGGGCGGTGAGAACAGGCCATGGTAGCGGCCCGCAGGGTCAAACAGCAGGACACTGGCCGTGTGGTCGACCAGATAGCTGCCGCTGCTGTCATTATCGTCGCCGACACGCATGTGCATGACGCCAAGTTGCCGGGTAAGGGCATCAATGGCGGCGGGTTCGCCGGTGACGCCGATAAAATCTCCATTGAAGTAGGATACAAACTGCTCCAGTACTTCCGGGGTGTCCCGTTCCGGGTCAACAGACAGGAAAACAAAACGTGCCTGTGTATCCTGTTCCGCAAGTTTGGCAGCAACACTGTTAAGCACGGACAGGGTCGTCGGGCAGACGTCGGGGCAGTGGGTATAGCCAAAGAATACGAATGACCAGTGCCCCTTGAGGCTGTCCACAGTAAAGGCCTTGCCGTGATGATCAACCAGTTCAAATGGCTGAATGCTGCGGGGCTGATTAAATACCGTTGCCTTGAGGCCGGACAGATCCGGCTTCTGCATGAACAGCAGCCAGGCTGTCAGCATGCCGGCAGCCAGCGCCACTACCAGGATAATGGCAGTGGCAATGATGTTGCGCGGGTTATGGTCTTGAGCTGTCATGGTGGTGCATTATTCCATACTGTGGCATACGCTTCATTACCTGCTGGAGAGATTCTGGACCATCCTGCAGGAGCGCCGCCCCCGGCGCGAATCGCGGCGAGACGCCGCTCCCGCAGGATGATTTATTGTAATGTTCGGGTTAATCAGCCCTGGCGTACACGATTCATGAAACCACACCATACAATCAGGGAAATTATACTGGCCGGTGCAGAGCGTATGCAGGTTGCCGGTCTGGCCTTTGGGCACGGGACCGATAATGCGTCTGATGAAGCGGCGGCACTGGTATTGCACAGTCTGGGCTTGCCGTTCGATGTAATGGATGCCGAACTGGACAACCCCGTCACCACTGCACAATTGGCGGCGATAGACGAACTGATCGATCAGCGTATTGCCACGCGCAAGCCGGCTGCCTACCTGACCAACGAAGCCTGGTTTGCCGGTATGCCGTTTTATGTCGATGACCGCGTGCTGGTACCACGTTCACCGATTGCAGAGCTGATTGAGAGCCGCTTCATGCCCTGGATTGATCCCGGCAGGGTAGAGAATATCCTCGACCTGTGCACGGGCAGTGGCTGTATCGGCATTGCCTGCGCCTGCACCTTCCCGGATGCGCAGGTGCAACTGGCGGACCTGTCGGCGGATGCGCTGCATGTTGCCAGGCGGAATATCGATCAGCATGAATTAAGCGCACGGGTACAGGCCATACAGTCTGACCTGTTCGGTAATCTGGCAGGACGGCAGTATGACCTGATCGTGTCAAATCCCCCGTATGTATCTCATGATGAAGTCCGTGAGTTGCCCGAGGAATATCATCATGAGCCGTCACTGGGGCTGGCCGCCGGTGAGGATGGCCTGGATATCGTCGTTCGCATACTGGCCGGGGCCGCAACCCACCTGTCCAGGAACGGCATCCTGGTCGTCGAGGTCGGTTACAGCCAGGCAGCGCTGGAGGTGCTGTTTCCGATGGTGCCGTTTATGTGGCTGGAATTCGAATACGGCGGTGACGGAGTATTTATGCTCGGGCGTGAACAGCTAGTACAATATCAATCCGTATTTACCCGGACCGCTGCACAGCGGTCAGATCGATCAATGGCAATAACAAGGTCAAGCGAGAATGAGTGATCGGGCAAGAACCGCGGAAGAATATGTCGACCTGGTCAAGCAGGTGATCTTCGAACTCGAGGACATGCAGGCGGCATCGGCCTGGGATATTGACGAGCTGGCCAGTGAAAATGCCCTGGTCAATGTCCTGCTCGAGGAAATGCGGGAACTGCATGCCTCGATGCAGCAGGGTGAGTACCTGTTTGGCCGGCAGGAGCTGCCGTTCATGCGTCTGCTGAAAGGCGTCAGTAATAATGACCTGCCGTTTCTGCGGCTGTTTTACATAATAAACCGGACGCACACGCAGGGACTGGACGTCCCGGAAGAGTAAGCCAGCCGGCTTGTGCTCAGGCTGACTGTTCTGGATCTATGTCTAACTCTTGTGCCGGTAAATCAGTCCTGGTTTGATCAAAACCTCGTCCTTGTCAAGCTGATCAAGCGGGAATTCCCCGTCGATATTTTTTGCGATCCGGTCGAAGATATAGGTACCGTTACGCGATGTGATGGTCTTGAAGATCGGTTGGCCAAGGTAGTTGCCGATCTGCGCATTCTGAATTGCCGATTGGGCCATGACAGTCTCCTTGTGTCGGTAGTTTTCGGGTGCCGCACTTTTGCTATCGGTCATCGCTGACTGAGCTTTAGCTGTAGAGGGAGAAATCATTGGAACGCATCTGGCCGATGCCGCTACAATAGGCGCATGTCAGGGAACAGCTTCGGAAAACTCTTCACTGTCACCGGCTTTGGTGAAAGTCACGGCAAGGCACTGGGCTGTATCGTTGATGGTTGCCCGCCGGGCATGGACCTGACGGAAGCGGACCTGCAGCATGACCTGGACCGCCGCAAGCCGGGCAAGTCCCGCCATACCACGCAACGCCGCGAGACCGACGAAGTGCAAATCCTGTCGGGTACCTTTGAAGGCAAGACCACCGGTACGCCGATTGGCCTGCTGATCCACAACATGGACCAGCGTTCGAGGGACTACTCCAAAATCATGGACCGCTTCCGTCCGGGCCATGCCGATTACACCTATCAGCAGAAATACGGCGTCCGCGATTATCGTGGCGGTGGCCGTTCATCGGCGCGCGAAACCGCCATGCGGGTCGCAGCCGGTGGCATTGCCAGGAAATACCTTAGCGAGCGCTATGGCATCGCTATCCGCGGCTATCTTGCCCAGCTGGGCCCGATTGCGGTGGAACTGAAGGACTGGGACAGTGTCGAGAACAACCCGTTCTTCTGTCCGGACCCGGTACGGATCGGGGAACTCGAGACCTACATGGATGCACTGCGCAAGGAAGGCAATTCCGTTGGTGCACGCATCAATGTGGTCGCTAGCGGTGTGCCACCCGGACTGGGTGAGCCGATCTTCGACCGGCTGGATGCCGATATCGGTCATGCCATGTTCAGCATCAATGCCGTCAAGGGTGTCGAAATTGGCGCCGGTTTTGCCAGCGTTGCACAAAAGGGCACCGAACACCGCGACGAGATTACCCCGGACGGTTTCATCGGCAATGACGCTGGCGGGGTGCTGGGTGGTATTTCCAGCGGTCAGGACATCGTTGTCAGTATTGCGCTGAAGCCAACCTCAAGTATCCGCCTGCCGGGGCAGACAGTAGACGTCAAGGGAAGTCCGGTTGAGGTTGTGACTACCGGCCGGCACGACCCCTGTGTCGGCATCCGTGCCACCCCGATTGCCGAGGCCATGCTGGCCATCGTGCTGATGGATCATGCATTGCGTCACCGTGCACAGAACATGGATGTGACATCAGACACACCGGTTATACCCGCGGCAGCTGACAAATAACCTGCAAGCCCATCACACCGGCAGTTTGCCCTGATTTTCCCGTGAGATGAGTTACTGGCGCCTGTCCGGTTTCTACCTGTTTTACTTTGCATCACTCGGTGCACTGGTGCCGTACTGGGGCCTGTACCTGAAATCACTGGATTTCAGTGTTACGCAAATCGGCCAGCTCATTGCCATCCTGATGGCGACCAAGACCGTGGCACCGAATATCTGGGGCTGGATTGCCGATCATACCGGCCGGCGCATGGCCATTGTCCGTATTGCCTCGCTGCTGGGGGCGCTGGCCTTTGCCGGGGTTTACCTCGATAGCAGTTTCTGGTGGCTGGCAATGGTCATGACGGTCTTCAGCTTTTTCTGGAATGCCTCCCTGCCGCAGTTCGAAGCCACCACCATGAACCACCTCGGCAAGGATACCTGGCGTTACAGCAGTATCCGTCTCTGGGGTTCGGTCGGTTTTATCATCTCAGTGGCACTGCTCGGGCCGGTGCTTGATGTCTACGGCGCCGGTCTGTTGCCGACCATCGTGCTGCTGCTGTTTGTCGGCATATGGATCAGCAGCCTGCTGGTACCGGAGTCTGCTGCCGGCCACATGCCGCTCGACCAGGAACCCCTGCGTCAGGTACTGGGTCGACCGTTCGTACTGTCCCTGTTGCTGGTGTGTTTCCTGATGCAGGCCAGTCATGGCCCGTATTATGCCTTTTTCACGCTTTACCTTCAGGACTATGGCTATTCAACCGGCCTGATCGGACAGTTGTGGGCGCTGGGGGTTATTGCCGAGATCGGTATTTTCCTGGTTATGCACCGGCTGTTGCCTCGCTACGGTGCACGTCGCCTGTTGCTCGCTGCCGTCAGTCTGACGGCCCTGCGCTGGCTGCTGATCGCGCTGTTTGCAGCGAACTTGAGTATCGTCCTGTTTGCCCAAACACTGCATGCCGCCAGTTTCGGTGTCTACCACGCGGTGGCGATTTACCTGATACACAAGCTGTTTACCGGTTCACACCAGGGCAGGGGGCAGGCGCTGTACAGCAGCCTGAGCTTTGGCGCCGGTGGGGCGGTCGGCAGTCTGGTTAGTGGCTATCTGTGGACCGGTATCAATCCGCCCGCCATGTTCCTGCTGGCCTCTGCCGCCTGCCTGACCGCCTTGCTGGTGATATTCCGCGGCATGCGCGGGGAATATTACTAATGAGTCCATTAGTTAGCCGACAGGGTTATCCGTGGGTGTCGGCAGCAGGGACGCTGCCGTCAAGCGACTGATTTCAGTCCAACCTTCCGATATAATGCCCCGCCTGTTTGGAGACTTTTCACGGTAGTGGCGCGATGTCCGGCAAGACCCTGTATGACAAACTCTGGGACTCCCACGTGGTACGTCAGGATGCTGGCGGCACCGCGCTGTTGTATATCGACCGCCACCTGGTCCACGAGGTAACGTCACCACAGGCATTCGAAGGCCTGCGTCTGGCCGGTCGCAAACCCTGGCGTACCAACTCGGTCCTGGCGGTGCCCGACCACAATGTGCCGACCACAGACCGTGCTGCAGGCATTGCCGATCCGGTCTCACGTCTGCAGGTCGATACCCTGGACCGTAACTGCAGTGACTTCGGCATTACCGAATTCAACATGACCGATCTGCGTCAGGGCATCGTGCACGTGATTGGCCCGGAGCAGGGCGCGACGCTGCCCGGCATGACAGTGGTGTGTGGTGATTCACATACCTCCACCCACGGCGCATTTGGCGCACTGGCTTTCGGTATCGGCACCTCCGAGGTTGAACACGTCCTGGCCACCCAGTGCCTTATCCAGAAAAAGTCCGCCAACATGGAAATCTGTGTGGATGGCGAGCTAACGCCGGGTGTATCTGCGAAGGATATCGTGCTGGCAATCATCGGCCGTATCGGTACCGCCGGCGGTACCGGTTATGCACTGGAGTTCAGCGGCAGCGCCATTCGAGCCCTGTCGATGGAAGGCCGCATGACCGTTTGCAACATGGCGATCGAGGCGGGGGCACGTGCCGGCATGATCGCCGTTGATGATACGACCATTAATTACCTTGAAGGTCGGCCCTATGCACCGCCCGGTAAGACCTGGGACCAGGCAGTCAGTGCCTGGCGCGATCTGCAAAGCGATGCTGATGCCGGCTTTGATGCAAGTGTCACGCTCGATGCGACATCACTCTCTCCGCAGGTCACCTGGGGCACTTCGCCGGAAATGGTGGTGGCTGTTGGCGACGTAGTGCCGGACCCGGACAACGAACCCGATCCGGTCAAGCAGGAGGGGATGCGCAATGCACTCGAATACATGGCGCTCACGCCCGGTACGCCCATGAGTGAAATCCGGCCCGACCACATATTCATCGGTTCATGTACCAATGCCCGCATCGAGGATTTGCGTGTCGCAGCAGCTGTCGTTGCAGGACACAGGATTGATGCCGGTATCAAGCAGGCACTGGTGGTGCCGGGTTCCGGCCTGGTAAAACAGCAGGCCGAGACCGAGGGTCTTGACAGGATATTCACCGCGGCAGGATTTGAATGGCGCGAACCGGGGTGCTCCATGTGCCTTGCCATGAACGCCGACCGGCTGGCGCCAGGTGATCGCTGTGCCTCGACCTCGAACCGCAACTTTGAAGGCCGGCAGGGACAGGGTGGTCGTACGCATCTCGTCAGTCCGGCGATGGCGGCCGCGGCTGCCATCGCCGGTCATTTCGTTGACGTCAGCCAGCAGGTGTAGCGCATGGAATCGTTCACTACCGTTACCGGGCTGGTTGCACCACTGGATCGACCGAATGTCGATACCGATGCGATCATTCCGAAGCAGTTTCTGAAATCCATTCAGCGTACCGGTTTCGGTCCGAACCTGTTTGATGAATGGCGTTACCTCGATACCGGTGAACCGGGCATGGACAACAGCAACCGGCCGCTGAATCCGGACTTCGTGTTGAATGCAGCGCGCTACCAGGGTGCATCGATATTGCTAGGCCGCAAAAATTTCGGCTGCGGCTCTTCACGTGAACATGCAGTCTGGGCGCTGCTCGATTATGGCTTCCGCGTGGTTATTGCCCCCGGTTTTGCGGATATCTTTTTCAATAACTGTTTCAAGAACGGGGTACTGCCTGTCGTTCAGGATGAGGCTGTCATCGAAGCGCTGTTCCAGGCTGTCGCCAGTAATGAAGGCTATCAGTTGACAGTCGATCTGCCGGCGCAGCATATCAGCACGCCTGACGGTCAGACGCTGGCCTTTGAGGTTGATCCGTTCCGCAAGGAGTGTCTGATCAAGGGTCTTGATGATATCGACCTGACCCTGCAACACGCCGATGCCATCCGCGCCTATGAAAACGGGCGCCGGCAGCAGGCCCCGTGGTTATTCAATAATCAGTCTTAATAACAGGCCATAACTAACAGATATGATATGTAAAATTGCTATACTGCCGGGCGATGGCATTGGTCCCGAGATCGTCGCCGAGGCGATCAGGGTCATGCAGTGCCTGCAGGCCGATTATGGTTTTGCCATTGAGCTGGAAGAAGCACCCGTCGGTGGTGCCGGTTATGACGCCCATGGCCAGCCCTTGCCGGAGTCGACGCTGGCACTGGCGCATTCTGCCGATGCCGTCTTGCTCGGTTCGGTCGGTGGGCCGCAGTGGGAGTCACTCGAGCGTCCATTACGGCCGGAACAGGGGCTGCTGGGATTGCGCGCCAGGCTGGAACTGTTTTCCAACCTGCGTCCGGCCATCCTCTATCCGCAGCTGGCAGCAGCCTCTACACTGAAGCCCGAGGTCGTCAGCGGGCTCGACCTTATGATTGTCCGGGAACTGACTGGCGGCATCTACTTTGGCCAGCCACGCGGCATCAGGACTGAAGCCAACGGTGTGCGCACCGGCTTCAATACCCTGGTCTACAGTGAGACGGAAATCGAGCGCATCGGCCGTTCCGCTTTTGAAATTGCCCGCAAGCGCGATGGCCGCCTGTGCTCCGTTGACAAGGCCAATGTGCTTGAGGTCTCGGAACTCTGGCGTGAGACCATCACACGGCTTGGCGCCGAAGAATACAGCGACATCGAGCTCAGCCACATGTATGTTGATAATGCCGCCATGCAACTGGTGCGCGAGCCGAAACAGTTTGATGTCATGGTTACCACGAATATGTTCGGCGACATCCTGTCCGATGCCGCGGCCATGCTGACCGGGTCGATTGGCATGCTGCCGTCAGCGTCACTGGACAGCAATGGCAAGGGCATGTATGAACCCATCCATGGTTCGGCACCTGATATTGCCGGCCAGGGTGTCGCCAACCCGCTGGCGACCATCCTGTCGGTTGCCATGATGTTACGCTACAGTCTTGATCGGCCGGAACTGGCCCAACGCGTCGAGACCGCGGTCGGCAAGGTGCTCGACGATGGTTTGCGGACAGCGGATATTACCTCGGATGGCATGCAGACAGTCGGGACCCGTGACATGGGTAACGCTGTAGTTTCAGCACTGCGCACAGCCGGTTAGACCGGCCCCGTTAACCCTTCCGCCACGGGCGGAGACCAATGAAAGGAAAGCAGCAAGCAATGACTCGTAAATTTGATGTTGCCGTTGTCGGCGCAACCGGTGCCGTCGGTGAGACCATGCTGGAAATTCTGGCGGGGCGTGATTTCCCGGTTAACAAGGTCTATCCACTGGCCAGTGCCCGGTCTGCCGGCAAGAAAGTGGCTTTCAAGGGCAAATACCTTACCGTCGAAGACCTCGATGGGTTCGATTTCTCAAAGGTCCAGATCGGGCTGTTTTCAGCCGGTGCCACGGTATCCAAAAAGTACGCACCGAAAGCGGCCGCGGCCGGTTGTGTGGTCATCGACAACACATCGCAGTACCGTTATGACGATGACATCCCGCTGGTCGTGCCCGAGGTCAACCCGGATGCCATCAGTGACTACACCAATCGCGGTATTATCGCGAACCCGAACTGTTCGACCATTCAGATGCTGGTGGCGCTGAAGCCGATTTATGATGCCGCGGGTATCGAGCGGATCAATGTCTGTACCTACCAGGCCGTGTCCGGTACCGGCAAGGAGGCCATTGAAGAGCTCGCTTCGCAGACGGCGCAACTGCTGGGTGGTAAATCCGTGACTGCCGAGGTATACCCGAAACAAATCGCCTTCAACGTCTTGCCACACATTGATGTCTTCCAGGACAACGGCTACACCAAAGAAGAAATGAAGATGGTGTGGGAAACCCGCAAGATTATGGGAGACGACTCGATCCAGGTGAATCCTACGGCCGTGCGCGTGCCGGTTTTCTACGGTCATTCGGAAGCTGTTCATATCGAGACCCGTGACAAGTTGAGTGCCGAACAGGCACGTGATCTACTGGCAAGCGCGCCGGGTATCGTCATCATGGACGATCATGCGGATGGCGGTTATCCGACGGCGGTCACCGAGGGTACAAACCATGACGCGGTCTATATCGGTCGTATCCGCGAGGATATCTCGCATCCGCGCGGTCTGGATATGTGGGTGGTGTCTGATAATGTCCGCAAGGGCGCGGCCTTGAACAGCATCCAGATCGCCGAAATCTTGGTGAAAGAGTATTTGTAAGTTATATTCTGCCGGATTACTGTACGCCTGCCGCTGATATCAGTGACACGTCGCGATTAATTACAGGGAAGCACACCTGAGGGGAGCCATATGTTCGGGAAATCGGTCATCGCAACAAGTCTGCTGTTGCTGGCAGTATCAACTCGCATATTTGCACTTGGACTGGGAGAGATAGATGTCCGATCGGCCCTGAATGAGCCTTTCAATGCCGTAGTAAGCCTGACATCGGGGACCGATGAACAGCTGCAAACACTCAAGGTCAGCATTGCCTCACGTGAGGCGTTTTCGCGCGCCGGTATCGCCCGGCCAGTGATTCTCAGTGAATTTAAATTCAGCGTCGAACGCACAGACACCGGCGCTCCGGTTATCCGCATATCAACCAAAGACCCGATTCGCGAACCGTTCCTGGATTTTCTGCTGGAAGCCGCCTGGCCCAATGGCCGTTTGCTGCGTCAATATACTGTATTGATTGATCCACCCTTGACCATGCCGGTAGCACGTCCGCCACCGGTCGCAGCACCGGTTACACCGTCCCCGTCACCGAAGCGCGCGACGGCACCCGTCCGGCAGCCGGCACCCGCAACGGCAGCGGTGCCGGCAGCTACACCGTCCAGTGACAGCTACGGTCCGATCCGCCGCAACGAAACCCTCTGGACAATCGCCAAGCGGGTACGCCCTGGCAGTGACATCAGCGTGGAACAGATGATGCTGGCACTGCAACGCACAAACCCCGGGGCCTTCATCAATAACAATATTAATAACCTGCGCCGGGATGCTGTCCTGCAGGTACCGCAACGCGACGAAATCCTTTCCATGAGTGTCGCCGACGCCAATCGCGAAACCCGTCAACAACATGATGAATGGCAGAGCAAGCGCGCAGCGCCGGAACCGGAACCGGAACCCGAGGTTGCCGCGGCACCTGCTGCCGAGCCGGCCACCGAGGCGCGCCTGCAACTGGTTGCACCGGAAGACGACCTGGCGACCGGGGATGCGGTCCCTGGCTCACCAGACAGTGCTGCTGACAGTGGTGAAGGCAGCAGTAATCTGCGCCAGCAACTGGCACTGGCCAACGAGGAGGCGGAGGCCGGGCGAGCACAATCCGAGGAACTGAAAACGCGCGTCAGCAAACTGGAAGAACAGCTTGCCAGCATGCAGCGCCTGCTGGAACTGAAAGATGAACAACTTGCCTCCATTCAGGCCGGCCTGGCCGCTAGCGCTGAAGCCGCCGCCGAAACCGATGCTGCTGGAGACGATGAAGCTGTTACTGATGAGTCGGCTGGCAATAACGAAGCAGCTGATGCCGACAGTGATAGCGAAGCAGCAACTGCTGCAACGGAGCCTGATGAGCCGGTTGCCGCAGGCCAGCCACTGGGCCTGGTCGACCGGATGATGAATAACCCGGTGCTGACCGGCCTGGGTGTCCTGGTCGCCATGGTATTGGGCGGTATTTTCTGGAACTCAACCCGACAACGCAAACAGACAGGCCTGTTCAGCGATGAACCGACACTGGAGAGCCAACTTGCCGAAGCGGCCGCTGAGCCGAAACCGGCCAAACAAAAGGTAAAGGTCAGTGACCACACCATGCTCACGGATCTTGCAGCACCCGATGCCGAGGATGGTATCAGCGACCCGGTCAAGGAAGCGGATATCTTCCTTGCCTACGGCCGGGTCCAGCAGGCCGAGAACATGGTCATGGACGGACTCGAGAAGGACCCCAAAAACATGGATCTCAAGCTCAAGCTGCTGGAGGTCTATCATGCGGCTGGAAACACGGAAGCCTTCAACATCCATGCGCAGAATTTCCGTAACCTGGTTACCGAGGATGATTCGAACTGGCAGAGTATTGCCGTTATGGGTTACGAAATGGCGCCCGAAAACCCGCTGTACAAGGCGGTCGGCAATGATGCGGTATCCGGCAATGGTGTTGACTTCGATATGGACCTGTCGGGCATGGACAACACGCGTAACGAGGCCGTTCCCGCCGGCGAAGCCCTGGACGTCGATTATGCTGAAAGTGACGGTGGCCGGAATACCTTGCCGGACAGCCTTGAATTCAACCTGGATGAGTTGGGTGACGACGAAGAAGATGCCAGTGAAGGCCTGCTGGACAGCACCCATGAGGTCAGTACCAAGCTGGACCTGGCGCGTGCCTATATTGATATGGGTGACCCGGATGGTGCCCGCAGTATCCTCGAAGAGGTGCTGAATGAGGGCAATGATGAACAGAAATCCGAGGCTGAATTGCTGTTTGCCAAGCTGGCCTAGTACTGGTTCAATTTGATAAAGACCAATATTATTGCCACGGAAGCACACGGAAAAACACGGAAGAATAAAGCCCTTAAAATACTTTTTTCCGTGTAATTCCGTGTGCTTCCGTGGCTATTAATAAAAACAGGCACTCAGCTGTGCAGTCTCAGCATCCGCAGTTAGTGGTATGAATGCATACTAGCCTGAACGTATGCCTGCGGGCTGATCACCCGGGGCCAGCACCATGCTGCATCCACTGATCCGGGTTGTGCTGCTACTGGTGTTTATCGCTGCCATGGCACTGGCCAGTCCAGTGCTGTTGCTTGCCGGCACGGTATTGCTGGCCTGTCTCTACCTGTTTGCCGGCATGACGGTACTACGCAGTTTGCCGCGCATGTTACTCCGGCTACGCTGGCTGCTGCTGGCCATTTTCATTGTTTATGGCTGGTGGACACCGGGGACTATGCTACTGCCCGCCATCGGCAGCCTGTCACCGTCACTGGCGGGCTTGCAGGCCGGCTTGTTACGGATCACCGCACTCCTGCTTATCGTTTCAGCCGTTAATCTGCTGTTGCACACGCTGGAACGTGGCCAATTGCTGGCGGCGATCTACCTGCTGACCGGTCCGTTGTTGAGTAAATCGGCCCGCGAACGGTTTGCCGTGCGCATGTTACTGACACTGGAAGCCGTACCCCGGGTCCAGTCAAAACTGGCAACTGCACGCCGGCAGCATGCCGTCAGTGGCTCGCGCCTGTCACAACTCGCAAGCAGCACCCGTACGCTCTACAACGACATCATTGAGCACGCAGAAGACTCCGCCAATACCCCGATAATGTTTGACCGGCCACTGCCGCCACCGGCGCAGCAATGGCTGTACCCGCTTATACTGTTGCTCGCGATCAGCCTGATTGCGGGCTAGACGCCAGGACACCCCCTTCAGGCCTGTTATCATGCGCACGCTATGCGTATTGCAATGGGTATCGAGTATGACGGCACCGGCTTCTGCGGCTGGCAGCGACAACGCACCGGCCGCACCGTGCAGGGCAGCCTGGAACAGGCGATTGCAACGGTGGCTGATCACGAACTGGCCATTACCTGTGCCGGGCGGACCGATACCGGCGTGCATGCCACGGCCCAGGTGATACATGTCGACACCAGTGCAGTTCGTGAACCACGATCCTGGATACTCGGCACGAATGCCAACCTGCCGGCTGACATACGCGTGCAGTGGGCCCGGATGATGGACGAGGAATTCCATGCACGTTTTTCGGCACGGCGCCGGCATTACCGCTACATCATCCACAACCGCGACTACCCCTCGGCATTGCTCCGCGACCGCGTCTGCCGGGATTACGCTGACCTCGATGTTTGTCGTATGCGCGAGGCGGCCAGTTACCTGGTCGGTGAACATGATTTCACCTCGTTTCGGGCCGTTGCCTGCCAGGCCAAATCACCGGTGCGCATGGTGTACCAGCTGGAGGTCACCCGCAACGGCTCGTTCATTTATATCGATATCATTGCCAATGCCTTCCTGCATCACATGGTTCGCTGCGTTGCCGGCGTGTTGTTGAGCGTCGGGCGCGGCGACCGCCAGGCAGGCTGGGTCAGGGAAATCCTGCTGGCAAAAGACCGTGTCAGTGGCGGTATTACCGCCCCGGCTGCCGGCTTGTACCTGGTTGGGGTGCGTTATCCGGAACGGTTTACAGTACCATCGACGGGCTGGTTACCGGCCTACGGTAACTAGTACTCTTTCAATTTGAAAGAGACAGATATTATTGCCACGGAATCCACGGAAAAACACGGAAGTATAAATGCCTTAAAAGACATTTTTCCGTGTTCTTTCGTGGATTTCGTGGCCATCCGGGTTAAACCGGCAGATTTACCGCCAAACGCAGGATTCTGTTAGGCTTTACAGCTGGATTCATATGATGGCCCGGTGATGCGGACACGCGTTAAAATCTGCGGGATTACCCGCATTGAAGATGCCGTCTGTGCGGTAGCGCATGGCGCCGATGCCATTGGCCTGGTCTTCTACGAG
>JBDLJX010000046.1:0-21139 GCA_039714155.1 Pseudomonadota bacterium
TGTCCCTGTACCCGCCGCAGTATGGCTGTTCGGCTCCGGCCTGATCGGTCTGGCCGGTGTGGCAAGACGGAAAGCTGCATAACCTACTTCTAAACAGCCCTGTAACAACGGCGGCCTTGGCCGCCGTTTTTTATGCGTGACGGGCGCCCGACCAAAGGGGTAAAGCGAAACACGTCAACAGTGCTGGTCTCATCCCATACACTTTACCCGGTTACTGCGCGTATTGCGTGATTTATCCTGGATTCCGCTGCACTTCATCCGGGTCACCTGTTTTATCAGTTTCCCCTTCCCGGCTGATTGGCTCGACCACGGCCAGTGGTGGCGTGGGTGTTGTTTCGGACACGTGCTCTCCTGACGGATCCGTGAAGGTATCGTTCAGTGTCTGCACATAGGCATGTGCCTCGGCGATGACGCGATGTAAACGCTTGCGGCTGCGATTGCCCCAGCCCACCGGCTTGAGGCGGAAGATGCTGTGCCAGCCACGGGTGTTGTGCATGAATGCCTGGCTCATGCGCTCATGTTCAAGACCGGGTACATAATCCTTGCCGATCTGTTTGTTGACATGATGTGCCGCGATATTCCGGACCCGGAAGTGCAGCCATACATAGGCGCCGATTACCACAGTGAGGACAATCAGCATCGAGGCAATATCCCCGGCCGAGCCCTGCCACCAGTCCGGGGAACCGAAGCGCCAGCCATCACGCAGACCCAGCAGGCTGGTCACCGGCAGGCCGATCAGTGCAAGTCCTGCCAGGATAAGGCCATCTCCAATGAGCACCAGCCTGCGCCAACGGGATTTATATTCCACCAGCCGCGGTATCTGTTTTTCCTCGATATGCCGTGCCAGTTTTTCCAGCGAACCGGTAATCCGGTAGGCACGTTCAACCCCCACCCGCTGAATGCGGTCATGGATTTCGGCAAGATCGTGGTCACGCTTGGACTCGTAGCGTTTCTTCAGGCTTTCATCTTCGATTGGAACGGCTACGTTCGGATTATAAATCATGTAGAAGCGCCCGGCGGTCAGACCTTCCTGTGCCAATGCCCGTTGCCAGGCACCGACCACGTCTTCCGGGTTGTCTTCGCGTGCGGTGGTGTCCATCTGGTTGAGGATATAGACAAACTTGGTGGCATCCGGTCGATGGATGGTGTTGCCGACCAGGTGCGAGAGCGTATCGCGCATGGCGCCGGGCTCGGGATGGCGCGCATCGAAAAACACCAGCACCAGGTCAGAAAGATCAACAATATGATCGGTCAGGCGCAGTATCGCGGTGCGTTGTGAATCGGCATCGAAGCCCGGTGAATCGATAAAGATGCGGCCCCGGAGTTTCTCGCTGGGACAGGTCTTCAGTTGCAAATAGGCATCGACGCGCCTGCCCTCGCCTTTTGCGACCTTCTCCAGTTCATTGCTGATGCGGTAGAACGGAAAACGCGGATCGGCGTCCAGCGCGCTACCCGGCAAGATATGCGGTTCGCCTTCACTGGCAAAACACATGACCGTGAACTTGTCATCAACGGCCTGGTTACCGGTGGCCTGCAACTGGTAATCGAGGAAGTGGTTTATGAATGTGGACTTGCCGGCAGAGAAGGTGCCGAGTACCGAGATCATCGGCCACCAGGATATCTGGGTGGCGTAGGACTGTTCTGAATCCAGCAGTCCGAGGGTGCGCCCGACCTGGTCGAGGTGCCGGTAACTCTCCACCGCAGTAACCAGAACCGGGTTCTCCCGCTTGAGATGCAGCTCCAGACTTTTGAGCTGCTGCCTGATTGTCTTGCCTGCACTCGCCATACCCGGAACCTGAAGGTGGTTGAGATATTAACAGTCTAGATGCAAAACATTTCGATGTGTAGTGCCAACCCGTCAAGGGAAAAACGAAGGCCTGAATGCCCGGGAGTTTTTCAAACTGATAACAACGGATACAGAACCAGATCAGGCTGAGTGCCAGTTTTATATTAAATGGCCACGGAATCCACGAAAGGACACGGAAAAATGTCTCTTAAGGCAGTTATTTTTCCGTGTCCTTTCGTGGATTCCGTGGCAATAATATCTCTTTCAGGTTGAAAGAGTACTAAAACGGCATCATGCCGTCCATCATATTCATCGGACCTGTGACATTGTGCATATTATGGTTCATGCGCGACATATCACTGCGAATCTGGTGCATGGGTACCGTCATGACATTCACGGACCTGTTCAGGTTCCCCATTTTGTCATCCATCCGTGTCATGGTCGTGGTGCCCGCATTCATATCCGTTGCCATGGTGTTCAGGTTCGTGGATATCCGGGCGACATTACCGGAGACTGTTGACATGCTGGTGGCTACGTTATCCATGGAAACAACCACGGTTTCCATGCTGTGCGCCAGACGCGTAACGTCACTGGTAAGGGTGTAGATCAGAAAAAAGCCGTAGGCCGCCAGCACGATGAATGCCAGAAGTGAGGGATAAACAACCAGTTCCCAGCGTCGCGCACTTGCCTCGAAGGTGCGGGAAAAGTTATCCAGGCAGGCCGCCATGCTTCTTGGCAGGTCTTCGTCTGCGACACTCACCGCATCGATTGATTTAACTTCCTTATTTTCAGTCACTTGTCGGCCTCACAAGGTATTGGCTATCTGCAACGTGCGGCGCAGTATAACCAATACCATGGCAAAAGACGCTCTTGACATTGCCTCCGGGATTACACCTAGAAATCGCCTGCAGCGCCCCGGTTCATGATATCGAGCATGATATCCTTCACCTGTATAGCCTCTGCCTTCAGATCATCCGGCAGCGTTGTACCACCATGGATCATCATGTCCATGTTCAGGGTATAGATCCAGAGTTTGCCCTCGGTATCCTCGATCAGGGAAATACGGCATGGCAGGTAGGCCGAGAAGGCCGTGGAATATTCAAACATGCTCTTCGCCGTCAGCGGATTACAGAACATGTAGATTTTCAGAAAACGCTGCTCTTCACCCGTCATTAACTGTACCTGCTCGGAAAGAGGCAGCTCGCCAACGTTTTTGATGTTGTGCTCGTTGGCAACGAAGCGCATGGTCTCTTCGACTTCTTTCCAGCTGAGACCATCCTCAACCGGAACCTTCCAGACCGTGGCTTCAGCCGCATTACCGGTTGCCAGCAGTTTCTGGACCATCTCCATATAGACGGCCGGCGCTTTCTCATCAAATTTGGCCAGGTTCCTGAAGCTGTCAGTATTCTGCACACCAAGTGCGATAATGCCTGCTATAACGACCAGTCCGACCAGTGCGAGTAAATTCCAGATCAGTTTAAACATATGTCACTCCTTTCTCTGATTGTCTGCTGATTATTCCGTTGCTTCGGAAACGATCTTCGCCAGCTCGTCGGCCTGTGCGCCATCAAGGCCACGGATAACATCAAGCAGGTTGCTTGCCTGGTCGATATAGCCGGATCGTGCCAGGCGACTGCCTGCTTCAAAATAGGCGGTTGCCGCCTGCTCCCATTTGCCCTGTGAAAAATACAGATTACCGAGCTCACCGTAACCATCCGGGTTATCAGGATCGAGGCTTATCAGCCGCTGGTAACCGGCCTCGGCCTCCTCATAATTGCGCATCCAGTAGGCCTCGCGTGCAGCTGCAAGTACCTTGTAGGGACTGGCACCAGCCGTTGCACTTGTTGCTGTTGGCGCTGCGGGTTCTGCTGGAGCGGTATCCGCTGCTGCCGCAGTGTCGGGTTCTTCTGCAACCGGTTGCTCGGGTGCCGCGGCCTCTTCTGCTTCCGGTGCGGCAGACCCGGGCGCTGCAGTTGGCTCTTCGGCAGCCGGCTGCTCAGGTGCAGCGGCAATTCCGGCTTCTTCCACTGCGGCGACGGGTTCATCTGCAACCGTCGTGGCGGGTTCGGTGCCGGCGGCTTCTTCTGTTTCCGGTGCGGCAGACTCAGGCGCCGCAGCTGGCTCTTCGGCAGCAGGCTCCGCAGCGGCTTCAACCACTGCCGGCGCTGCCTCTGGCGCTTCATCCGTTGCGGGTGCAGTTGCCACCGGTTCAGCCATTGCTGGCTGCGCAGCAGCCGTTGCATCTGCAGAAGGCTCAGGTTCAGCCACCGCCTCTGCCTCAACGGCAGGTGATGTCGTTGTGGTGTCATCTGCAGCGACTTCGGTTGCTGCTGCATCCGGTGCTGCAACTCCGGTAGCACCCGCATCATCCGGGGTAGCCGTGACGGCCGGCTGATCAGCAGGCTCGGTGACCACTGCCGGTTCGCCTGTGTCACTTTCGGCACTGGCATCGTCCGTGGTTGTTGCAGTTTCGGACTCGAGGCCGAGGAATTCCGGTAGCTGCAAACCGGGAAACAGTTCACCCCGATAGATAAAGCCGATTGCCAGTAAACCGACGATGGCAATGGCAAAGCCATGGCTCAGTAGCCGTGCAAGAATATTCATTATGCATCTCCTGCTGGGTTGCTAATTTCGATCATCCGGCAATGCCGGGATACAAGGCGTCTGCAAGCGTCCTGAACTCCTGGGCAGCCTGGCTGCGTGGACTCATTTCAAACACGGTCAGCCCTTCACTCAGCGAACGCCGAAAACCGGTGCGGGTACGCAGACGATGTGGCAGCACCACATCGATACCCGGCAACATCCGCAAGGCCGCTTCGGTTTCATGGGTCTCGCGAATCGACTTGTTGGTATCTGCACGATTAACAAACGCCAGCGTCTGCTGCTTGCCGTTGACCTTTACGGCCTCGACATCCGGACCGATGATGTGCAGAAAGCGCTGCGTTGCCCAGACATCGGCCTGGCTGGGTGGTACCGGTATCAGGATTCGGTCGGCCGCCGAGAGGGCTTCTTTCATGGCAGCCATATTGGCGGCGCCAACATCGATCAGCACTTCCCGGTCGGTATGACTGAGCAACTGGTCCTTGAGCACGGCCCTGACCGAGTGGATCAAGAGCTCGGGGGTAACGCCCATGTCCTTCCTGAGCATTGCCAGATCACTGAATGTGCACTGCGGGTCAAGGTCATACCCGATCACCGACTGACCATGCTTTTCAAGCCAGACAGCAAGATTAAACGCCACTGTACTTTTCCCCGAGCCCCCCTTCAGGTTGGCAATAACAGTAATCATATCCGGACTGGAATCCTCGCTTGTCTGAATAAATGGAGCTCGTGTCAGCCGATCAGTCCTGTGTGTAATCGCCAGCCTGTGGCATGGTGATTTCCTTATAGCCCGCCGGCACGGTAAAAAGTTCAGCCGGCTGCTTGCCAATCCTGATATTGCGTAATTCACGCGTATAACCACCGGCATGTTTTTCGCGAATATTCATATTCAACTCCGGGTCATACCATTGATAGCTGACCTGGCTCTCGCCTCCCGGACGGGTCGACTTCATCTCCCACTTTTCCGTCTTGCGGCCATTAATCTTTTCAGTACCGGTCATAATCATTTCAGTGGCTGAACCATCGGGCATGGACTGACGTACAGGGAAACGCCGTTGTTTGTCCAGCCAGGTAATCATTTTCCCTGATTCCGGTTGTGCCGTACTGGAGAACTCCCACTTCTCTGCCAGGCGGCCATTAATCATTTCTTCCCCGGTGCGTTTACAACTGATGTTTTTCATGCCGGCACAGGGGTTTGTGTCATCTGCACGCTCTGCCCCGGTCATCATGTCACCGGGGCCGGCGGACTGGAGCATATAGCTTTTTTCAGTGGCATTGATCATGTAGGCAGTTTGCCGGTGCGAGTCCATGATTTGAATCAACTGATCACCATTTGCCTCAAATTCCATCCGCATACGGCCAGCGCCAATGTAGAGTTTGCCATGCTGGTCTCCCTGCTGTGGAATCGACCGGACAATATCTGCAGAGAACTCAACATTTCTGTCTGCCGCCACTGCGACCATTGCAGGCAACAGCAAAACCAGTACTGCAAGGAACTTTAATTTCATCATTCAGGTACTCTGGATCTTTATATGGGTTCGGAAACATTCAAGGCAAAAATTCAAAGCGGGCCACAACACATCCCTGTGCAGGCCCGCTTGAATGTACGACTGACTTACTGGGCGCTGCCGGCTGCCGGTGCAGCCGGGGCGGCCTGTGGTGCGCCGTAACCCGGATAACCGCCATACGGACCGCCCCAACCGCCATAGCCAGGACCACCCCAGCCGCCATAGCCCGGGTAGCCGCCATAGCCGTAGCCCGGGTAGCCGCCATAGCCATGGCCGTAACCACGACCGTAACCACGACCATAACCGCTGCCACGACCGCCGCCGCTCATGCTGAAGTCCATGTCGCCCCAGCCATCACCGTCGAAGGGACCCCATTCACTGCCATAGTTGTCGCCCCAGCCACCGGGGCCACCACCCCAGGGACCGCCACCCCACCAGGCCTGGGCCGATGAGAACGGGACAGCCAGGAGACCGGCAAAACTTGCAGCCAGCAAGGTCTTTGTCATTTTCTTCATGTTGATACCTCTGTTTTTTATGTTCGCAATACAGTTTGCAAACGTACGCTCCCACTCACAACCGATCAGTGGCGGCGGGAGTATACCGGTCACTGAACCTAAACAACGGCCGGCAGTTGCCTGCCGACCGTGATTATTCGCTTACCAGATGCTCCCCGGATAATCGGCACCGGGAAATACACCATAGGGGGCCACTCCCCAGCCCGGTTGCACCACGCCGGCAGCTGGCGGTGCACCATAGGGAGCGGCAAATGTTTGTTGTCGTCCACTGCTTGCCGGCCGCTGTTGCTGCGTCGTGGTAGTCGTGCTGTCACCCCAGGGCCGTGGCACGTACTGGTACTGGGGAGCAAACTGCTGAGGCTGCTGTTGCAACTGGGGCGTAAATTGTTGCGCAAATGCCGGTTGTTGCCAGGGTGTGGTCTGCTGCGGCACCACAGGTTGTGCGTATTGCGCCTGCCAGGCAGGCTGCATGATGATGACCTGGGGCTGCTGCATGGGTGCAGCTTGATAAACTGTCCCTGGCTGCCATGTCATCGGTTGCTGTACAGGCTGTTGTTGCGGCATGGTAACTGTCATTTGCGGGGCATGTTTTGGGCTTGGGTACCATTCTCTGACAACCGGTTGTGGCTTGGTCGGTGTGGCCTTATCTTCTGGTGACTCAACCGGCATATCGCCACCACACCCCACTATTGCCAGTGACAGGCAAAACAGGAGTAGCCAGGTTGTCGTTTTGCTTAAGTATGACAAGGTCCTCTTCACATCAAGCCCATTTGGTTAAGCGGTCTTTCATGTTCTCCTGCGCGGCTGTTCGCAGAATACCCACCGGATCGGTTATCTGTTCGGCTCCATCGCATAAGACGGCGGCGGAATATCCTGCCGGGGCGCTGACCCGTAGCCGCCAGGGTAGGAATAACCGTAGCCGGGGTATGCCGGACGCGAGCGGTAACCGGAATAGCCCGGCCCTGGCCCGCCGTAGACGGGTGCCGGGGGACGACCATAACCACGCGGCGCATAGGCTCCCGTCGCCGGTGGCGGGGTAAGCACCCGAGGTGCAGACGGCGGTCTGGTCGTTACCGGCGGATGCCCGGCGGCCGGGGGCAGCGCCTGGTCGATATCGGCAGGCAGCCGTCCGCTCGGCTCTTGCATCATCATGTCACCCGGACGTGGCTGCGTGACATCCTGCCCCGGGACCCGCGGGTCAACATTTACCGTGTGATACGGCCCCGGCGGTGGTGGTGCTGAAACAATCTTCCAGTCATCATTGTAGTTGAATTGCTGGACTGTCTCGCCTGCAACGCTGGTTGAAACCCACGCGCAATGGGTCAGCAGTAATACAACCGCCAGATATCGTATCCCCGACATATTTCGTAGATCAGCCATAATCACCTCACTGGTCAATCACCAGCCGGCTTTCACCAGCCTCTTCTTCAATTCTAGCTCAGATCCTGCTTAAGGCGAATGCCACGGCGTTTTCGAGTCACTCCCTCATCGTCGTCCCCGGTCTCAGCCTCGGCCAACTCATCGCCGGGCTCATCCACCCCGGCAGTCACTGCCGCCTGGGCAACCGGTGCAGCTTCCGGTTCAATCCCGGCAGTCGCTGCCTTCTGCGCGGCCGGGGCGGCGGGTGCAGGTTCCGGCTCAACGTCAGTTACCGGTGGCGGCGTCGGGGCACTCGGTGGCGCTGGCGAACCACCGGTTGGCGGTGGCGTACTGCCAGCGGGTGGAGGCTCACGCGGCGGTGGTGGCGTGCTCTTGCCGCCGCCAAATTTGCCCAGGATGCCCTTGAAGCCCATCACCGCCATGGTGAACATGGCACGCACGATATAGAACAGCCAGGTAAACACAGAGACGATACCACCATAGAGTCGCATCCACAGCGGTGTCTTGTAAGCCGCCGGTGCGGCCGCAGCAGCGGAAGCCTGCTCGATACGTTCATACATCGGACTGATGGATACCACACCTTCATCAGAGGTCTGTACATAGAACTGTTTCTTCGCGCTGATGCAACCCAGCGGGATAACCAGCAGCGCCATTACCGTTGCGACACCGGCGCCATACAGCAGGCTGATCGCCATGCCATTAAAGATTGGATCCTGCAGGATGGCAAAGGCACCGGCCATCAGGGTCAGCGAGGTAATAAAGATCGGCCGCATGCGCAGCTCGGCGCCCCTGATAGCGGCTTCCTTGACCTCCTTGCCCTTGGCCACCTCGAGCTTGACGAATTCCACGATCAGGATGGATTGCCGGACAATAATGCCGCCCAGTGCAATCATGCCAATCATGGAGGTCGCAGTGAATTCGGCGCCAGAGATCCAGTGCCCGGGAATAATACCGATCATGGTCAGCGGAATCGGCGACATAATCAGGCCGGAAATGGCAAAGTTTTTGAACTCCCAGACAATCAGGCCGTAGATGAGCACCAGGGCGGCCATAAAGGCAATGCCCATATCACGGAAGGTCTCGTACGTTACCGTCCACTCACCGGTCCACTCGTAATTGGACTGGAAATCATCCTTCGGTGGACCAAACAGGTTCATCGGCATGGTGGTTATCTGCTTGCCATCGGGCGTGGTGTATTCCTTGACGTAGTCCTCGATGTAAAGCATGCCGTAGATCGGTGCACCCAGGCGTCCTTCCATTTCACCAACAACGTATTCGATACCACGCAGGTCCTTGGTGTAGATGATCGGATCTTCCGGTTCCTTCATGAACTGGCCCAGTTCCGACAGCGGTATGCTGCCGCCCTGGGCAGTCGGTACCGGCAGGTCTCCCAGGCGGGTTATTTGCGAACGCACGGACAGGGGTACCTGGATGACAATATAGGTCGGTTCCAGCACCCTGCCACGCTTGACATCACCCAGCTTGAAGCCACCCATAGCCATGGCCAGCGTCTTGTTGATGGTATCGACGGAAACACCGCGACGCACGGCCTTCTGGGTATCGACCTCGAAACGCCAGTAGTCATACGGGTCTGCCATGTAGTTGTCGACATCGACAACAATCGGCACTTCCTCGAAGAATTCGGTCATCTTCGCCGCCACTTCACGACGGGTCTCGGCATCCGGGCCATGGATCTCGGTTACGACCGTCGACAGTACCGGTGGTCCCGGTGGCATTTCAACAACTGCGATCTTCGCGCCCAGCCGATCTGCGATCGGTTTCAGGCGCGCGCGCGCATCGACAGCAATTACATGGCTGCTGCGCTCTCGCTCATTCTTGTCGAGCAGCATGACCAGCAGCTCGCCTTCCCAGCTGCGCTGGCGCAGGTAATAGTGACGCACCATACCGTTGAAGTTGAACGGTTGTGCAGTGCCGGCATAGGTCTGCACGGCCGTGACTTCCGGCATCTTGCGCACCTCTTCCGCCAGTTGCATGGCAACATTGGCAGTGACCGGCATGGCGGTACCGTCCGGCATATTGATCATGACCGAAAATTCCGGCTTGTTGTCAAATGGCAGCATCTTGACGACAACGTGCTGGGTATAGAATGTCACACAAAGTGCGGCAGTCAGACCGATAATGCCAACCAGGAATAGCAGCCCCAGTATGCGGTTGTTGATCAGCGGCATGATGATCGGGCGATACACCTTGCTGATCCAGACGTGGGTCTTCTCTTCTTTCCTCGCCGCTTTTTCCAGCGCCGCATGGCGCGGCGCCACTTTCAGGGCAAACCACGGCGTAAAGACAAACGCCGCAATCAACGAGAACAACATGGCCGAGGAACCCAGTACCGGAATCGGCCGCATGTACGGACCCATCAGGCCACTGACCCAGCCCATGGGTAGCAGTGCTGCAACAATCGTAAAGGTGGCCAGAATGGTCGGGTTACCGACTTCGCGCACGGCATCTACGGCCTGGGCAATACTGGTCTTGCCCTTCTCCAGCCAGTGTCTGAATATATTTTCTACCACCACAGTCGCGTCATCGACGAGGATACCGATGGAGAAAATCAGCGCGAACAGGCTGACACGGTCAATGGTGTAATCCACCACCATGGCCCACCAGATGGTCAGCAGGATCACAATCGGGATGACGGTAATCACCACAAATGCCGCGCGTACCCCCAGGCCGACGAGACACAGAAAGGCAACGATGGCGCACGCTTCCAGCATGGCCTGTAATAACTCGTTGACCTTGTCGTTGGCAGTCTTGCCATAGTCACGGGTAACCTCGATGAATACGTTGCTGGGGATCAGGTCACCCTTGAGGGAGTCGACCTTGTCGAGCAAGCGGGTGGCAACCACCACGCCATTGGTCTTTTCTTTCTTGGCGAGGGCGATCGTGACCGCCTGTTCACCATGGGCTTCGGGATTCTCACCCTGGTAGGCAGGTCCTGTGTAATGGGCCACCATTTTGCTCGGATCTGCCGGTTCATGCGAGACCCGGGCAACGTCACGCACATAGACCGGTGCGCCTTTGCGTACGCCCACGACCAGGCGCTCAACATCCGAGGCCGTTTTCAGAAACGAGCCGGTGCGTACCGACAGCGAGGTACCACCGGTCTCAATATCACCGGCAGTCATTTCGGCATTGGCAGTACGGATAGTCTCGGCAACCTGGGGCAAGCTGATGTCATAACCGGACAGGCGTTCCGGCAGGATCTCGATCTTGAGCTGGTCCTCGCGTCCGCCAACCACGAAACCCTTGCCGGCGTCCTTGACCTCTCCAAGTCGCTGCAGCAAATCCAGTGCCAGGGTTCGCAAGGCACCATCATCGACATCTTTTGACCACAGGGTCAGGGCCACGACAGGAACATCATCGACAGCAACCGGCTTGACCAGCGGCATTTTTACATCCGGCGGCATCTTGTCGAGGTTGGACTGCAGCTTGTCGTGGACCTTGACAATGGATTCCCCCATGTCCTCGCCAACGTAAAACCGTACAGTAACCATCGCCCGGCCCCGCTCACTGGCCGTATAGGTATGCCGCACACCCGGTATCTCACTCATGATGCGTTCCAGCGGCTCGGTCACCAGGCTGGCTACCTGTTCTGCCGAGGCGCCCGGGTACTGGACGAAAATATCGACCATTGGCACGGAGATCTGCGGGTCTTCCTGACGTGGCGTAAAGATCAAGCCCATTATGCCAACCAGCAAGGCTGCAATCAGCAGCATGGGCGTCACGGGTGATGAGATAAAGAGCCGGGCCGTACGTCCGGCAATACCCAGTGAAGAATGTTCAGTCGGTTTGGAAAAATCGCTGGTTTCTTGCACCATACCTTATACCACCTTGTTTTAACTCTTGTTCAGTACCATCAACAGCCTGCCAATAACACCGGGACCCTGCCCTCCCTGCACGGTGTATTCAGCAACCCGGACCGGTGCAAGCTCTTCCTGCTCTTTGCGACCTCCGGACCGGTGAAGTAATCGCTGTTCTTATCGTTTAATTACCCCGACTACCGGACAATCAGCGCCATTCTTTCGAGGCAGCGGGCAAATCGACAACAATCCGCTCACCGGCATGCAGACCTGACAGAATGGCAATGCCATCCCCACCGACCTCATCACCGGTCCTGACCAGACGCAACTCGCGCTTGTTCTCTTCATTCATGACATAAACACCCGGCAGGCTGCCGCGCCACACCAGCGCAGCTTTCGGCACAACCGGGAGATTACGCACTTCCGCATTGATGTCGTTAATCATGACTTCCGCATACATGCCGGCACCACCGGGCGCACCGGGCGGCAGATCCAGCTTGACCGTCACCGTATGACGGTCCGGGTCGGCAATCGGGAAGATCCGGGCTACACGTGCCTGGACATTGACATCACCGACATCCAGCCTGGCCGGAACGACCATGCCTATCTTCACACCAGGCATCAGTCTGGCCGGTATTTCAACCCTGATTTGCAACTGGCCGGTATCGGCAAAATAGAGCAGTGGCTGCCCCGGCTGTACCGGATCACCGATCTCAACCAGTTTTTTGGTGATGACACCATCGAACGGTGCAATGGACTTGGTATCACGCAGCTTGGTATCAATTTCCTCAATGCGCGAGCGCGCCTGTACAATCTGGCCCCTGGCCTGCTCGACCTGGACACCTTGCTGGTATAGCTGCGCATGCCGGTCGACCCGGGGTTCGCTGCCCCCCGAGAAACTCTGCATCGGGTTGGTGAAACTCCGCATCATGGAACTCATGCCACCCATCATTTCGTTGCTCTGGCCACCGTAGGGGGATACCCACTGGCGCGAGTACTGCACGCCGGCATTCCTGAGCGCTGCCTCGGCATTGGAAAGCTGGGCAAAGGCGGCACGGCGCTGGGCCAGCAGTTCATCGTCACTGATTGTTACGAGTATGGCGCCAGCCTCGAAGCTGTCACCTTCCTCGCCGGAGATACTTTCGATACGTCCGGGCAATTGCGCAGCCAGGGTGGCTTCCTTGAAGGGAACCACGGTGCCGCCAAGAGAAACCACACCGCCAACCGGCACACTTGGTACGATAATGACGGATTCACCGGACTCTGCAAACACACCGGGACTGAACAAGGTGGCGGAAAGAAAGCCAATTACTGAATATTTTCTGATTAACATAGGTTAATCCTCACACACATGTGACACCCCGGCCATGTCAGTTACAAAAAATCCGGCGCTGCCAACAGGCAGCGCCTCCTGACTATCCAGCCAGCCATATCGTTGACAAGAGTGACCCTGACGGGTATCTAAACTACCAAAGGAAAGTGGAAAAGCATTATTGTTATCCCACCAACCTGTTTGCTTCTCTCTGTTTCTGTAATCAGGCACGCCCCATTACAGTAAAGCTTTTAATAAACGGACCTGCCATACGCGGATCCTTGATCATGGCGCCGTAATCACCAACATTGAATTTCAGTTTGCGTGACGTGTAAGCCATGCCCAGACCCATCATGCCTGGTGGTTTTGCCAGCCACTTGTTCCAGTGATCAGTGCTTGCGCGTAGATCCCAGTTCATGGTTTCGCCGTTGTAGGCACCGGCAGATACGGCCTTGCCGTTCTGGATATCAATCACACCGCGGGGAGTGTCTTCACCATCATAACCGTAGGCAATAACCGAGTTGAAGTTGATTTGTGCAAGTGCATCGGATAAATCCGGTTCAGCATTCCACTGTTCCATGAAGCTCTTCATCCATTCATCTGAAAACATGTCCGCCATTTTTTCGTCTCCTCCTACACTGAGATTATTAACAGGATTTTGCGCCTATTATTGCGCCTATATATTAAAGCATTATTTCAGGGGAAAATCACTTATAGAACAGAAGTCTGGGCAAGGCCCTTGAATGGATGCGAATAGTACCTAATTGCCCGTTTAAAATACAGAATATAATACCACTAAACACCAAATAATCAATTATAAGTAGACGCTAACACAATATCATGTGGTCATCTTGCATCATGATCAACTGGCACAGGTGCTCATAGTGACCTTCATTTACGCAATCTGCAGGTCTGGCAGCGTGTTTCAGTGACTCAAAACAGGAATTCAATGAGAACCGGTTGAAGTCGATACACCTGACAGCGCATGACAAACACTTTTCCTCGTCTAAACCTCTATATTTTCGTGGATATTTGCCATAATGAGTATAAATGCGCGGCCTAGTGAGACTGATAACTGTCAGGTGGGTCCGGAAACCGGCACGGCTTGCAGCGGAAAATGAAGCACAGGAGAACACGCACCCTATGAACATGACAGACAAATCACTGGATGACCGTGCGATCGAACGACGCGGTGAAGACCGTCGCCGGTTTTCCATGGAAACCCTGCTCGCTTCACTATTCAGGTATCGCCGCCGTGACGGGCGTCGTGACGGCGATAACATCAACAGCTACACCGACTGGTATGGTCCCTGGCCACTAGTCGCAACACTCAGCATTATTCTGCTGTGTTTTGTCGATGCCTTCCTGACGCTCATCCTGCTCAACCACGGAGCGGAAGAACTGAATGTAATGATGGATATCCTGATCAGGAAAGATTATCACCTGTTTACCATCATCAAGATGTCCGTGACCGGGCTTGCACTGATTGTGCTGGTCATGCATTTCAATTTCCGGATCTACAAGATCCTCTCGGTACGCTACCTGATGTATGCCTTGGTACCCATGTATATGCTGCTGGTCGCGCACGAACTCAATATGCTGTCGCAAATATAGAGAGTACCGTCCCCGGCCCAAATCGCGGCGAGACGCCGCAGCGAAACCTGACAGAGAACTTGTGGGAGCGCCGTCCCGGCGCAATGTCTTTGCCAGGACGCAGCAGTGATTAATCAGGTCGGCGGATTCCAGCCGCCCCCCAGCGCCTTGTACAACTCCACGATGGCATTCAGGTACTCACGCAGGGTGGCTGACTGATCGAGTTCGGCATTGAACAGGCTGCGCTCCGAGTCCAGCACTTCCAGATAATCAACAACCCCACCGTCGTAACGGGCCCGTGACAGGCGTGCGGCATTGCGTGCCGCGGTAGCCTGCCGCTGCCGGGCCGCATGCTCATCGTTGTAGGTGCGGATCGCAACCAGTGCATCCTCGACTTCACGAAAGGCCTGCTGCAATGCGGACTCATAGGCAAGCATGGCCTGTTCCGTGCGGGCGCGCTGGCCTTCAGCCTGTGCCTTCAGCTTGCCGGAATTGAATATCGGCGCAAACAGGCCAGCAGCGAGACTCCAGGTCTTTGCATCGCTGTCCGTCAGGTCCGAAAAATCATCACTGGCCAGACCAAGACTGCCGGTCAGGCCGATAGACGGGTATCGCAATGCCTCGGCAACGCCAATACGTGCCGTTTCGGCAATCAGTCGTTCTTCAGCAAGCAGCAGGTCCGGACGACGTTGCAGCAGTTCCGACGGCAGGCCCACAGGTATATCTGCTGGCATGACCTGTTGTTCCAGTGGCAAACCCCGTTGCACCGGCCCCGGATTTTTACCCAGCAGGATACGCAGGGCATTCCCGGTCTGTATGGAGTCCCGCTCGAAGGCAGACACAGCCGCCTCGGCAATGGCCAGTTCAATCTGTGCCTGGTTAACATCCAGTTCCGGCACCGTACCCTTGTCAAAACGCGCCTGGATGATTTCCAGACTGCCACGCCGACCTTCAACCGTATCCCGGGCAATCTGCAAACGGTCATCGAGATCCCGTAGCAGGAAATAGACACTGGCGACATTCGCTACCAGGCTGATGGTCACATTGCGATATGAGGCCTCGGTACCCAGCAGATCGGCCTGTGCCGCTTCGGTGGCGCGGCGCAGCTTGCCCCACAGGTCGACTTCAAACGACAGGTCTGCGGACAATGCATAGTTATTGCCGGTACTGGAATCGGGAAACAGGATCTTGCTGGGCCGATCACGCGAGACTGAACCGGAACCATCGATGAACGGGAACTGGTCGGCACGGGTAAATGTCAATCGTGCCCGGACATCACGTATCCGTTGCAGTGCGATACCAAGGTCCTTGTTTTCTGCCAGTGCCGTGCGTATCAGGTATTGCAATTGTGCATCGCGGAACAGGCTCCACCATTCAAGGTTGACGATGGATGCACCGGCATCTGCCGGCTGAACGAACTTGTCCGGCACATCCAGCTCTGGTCGTTCATAGTCAGGCGTCAGGGTACAACCCGACAGTGCCAGCAGCAGACCGGCAATGGCAACACGCATCCGCATGCTACTGGCCCTCCGTAGAAGTGGCCGCTGTGTCACTGAGCCGGGGCTTTGATTTACTGATATAACGCTCCACAATGACATACAGTGCCGGGACAATAAGCACGCCGACAATGGTGGCGACCAGCATGCCACTGAATACCGTCATACCCATGACCTTGCGCGCCTCGGAGCCGGCACCGCTGGCAACGAGCAGCGGCAACACACCCAGAATGA
The DNA here is from genome assembly GCA_039714155.1 of Pseudomonadota bacterium. Lineage (GTDB taxonomy): Bacteria > Pseudomonadota > Gammaproteobacteria > UBA9214 > UBA9214 > SZUA-186. The sequence continues at coordinate 16,244 of JBDLJX010000046.1, forward strand.
ACGAGAACGCCGTCATCAGGATGGGCCGGAAACGCAGGCGCGCCGCTGCCATGGCCGCTTCGATGGCATCACGGCCCTTCCCGGATTCGACCTTGGCGAACTCGACAATCAGGATGGCATTCTTGGCCGACAGGCCGATCAGCATAACGAGGCCAATTTGCGCAAATACATTGTTGACATAACTCTCGCTGAACAGCCGCGCAATAAACAGACCGCCGACGGCGCCGAACACCGCGATCGGTGTGCCCAGCAATACGGACAACGGCAACGACCAGCTTTCATATTGTGCCGCCAGGATCAGGAACACGAATACCAGCGCCATGATGAAGACAATCGAACCGGTGCCCTGCGCGGCCTTCTCCTGGTAGGACATGTTGAACCAGGAGTAGCCCATGTCACCTGGCAGCACCTCCTTCGCAACCGCTTCCAGGGCATCGATGGCCTGCGCCGAACTGTAACCCCTGGCGGCCTGGCCGCTGATCTCAGCCGAGCGGAACAGGTTAAAGCGGTTGGTGAATTCCGGCCCCTGCGTGGTGCTGGTACTGACCAGTGTCGCCATTGGCACCATCTCGCCGTCCTTGTTACGCACATAGAACATGCGGATACCATCAGCCTTCTGCCGGTATTCCGGTTCCGCCTGCACATAGACCTTGTAAAGCCGGCCGAAACGGTTGAAGTCGTTGACATAGGCGCCACCGAGGAAGGCGCCGATAGACGTATTCACATCGGCCAGCGGCACACCGAGTTTCAGTGCCTTGGCAACGTCCACATCAAGGTATATCTGCGGTGAATTCGGCCGGAACATGGTAAACAGGTTGGCGATTTCCGGACGCTGTTTCGCTACCTCGATAAATTTCTGTGCCTGTTCGAACAGGTAATCCGGTGTATTGCCACCCTTGTCCTGCAGCATCATGGAAAAGCCGGAGCCGGTACCCAGCCCCGGGATGGCCGGCGGGCCGAAGGCAAAGGCCGCACCGCCAACAATGTCTTTTGCAAACCGGGCGTTCAGGCGCCGCACGATCTTGGCGGCATGGTCCCTGGCATCCGGACGTTCGTCCCAGTCCTTGAGCTGGATAAAGGCCATGCCGGCATTCGGCTGGATGGTACTGGTAACGATACTGTAGCCGGCGATTGCAGTTGAATTCTGCACCGCATCGATCTCCGCGATAATCGCCTCGATCTTTTCCAGTGTCTGGTTGGTCCGTTGCAGCGATGATCCATCCGGCATGATTACCGCGGCAAGCAGGTAGCCCTGGTCTTCCTCCGGCACGAACCCGCCCGGTACCACGCGGAATAACAGCACGACGCCGGCAATGATGGCAACCAGCAACAGACCAGCGCGCACGAACTTGTGGGTAAAGAAAGCCGTCAGCACCATGAATTTTTCAGTGGCCGCCTCGAACCAGCGGTTGAAGACATCAAAGAATTTCTGGAACAGGCTTTTCTGTTCGCCGGGTGGTTTCAACAGCATTGCTGCCAGCGCCGGGCTCAATGTCAATGCATTGATTGACGAAATCGCTACCGATATGGCAATGGTGATGGCGAACTGCTGGTACAGCAGACCGGTAATGCCGCCCATGGCAGCCACCGGCACAAACACCGCAATCAGTGCCAGGGAAGTCGCGACAATCGGGCCGGACACCTCGCGCATGGCCGCGATGGTTGCCTCCTTGGGTGACATCCCCTTTTCCATTTTCTGGGCAACGGCCTCCACCACGACAATGGCATCATCGACGACGATACCAATCGCCAGCACCAGGCCCAGCAGGGAGAGGGTGTTTACGGAAAAGCCGAGCAACGGAAATACCGCAAAGGTACCAATCAGCGAGACCGGCACCGTCAGGGTGGGAATCAAGGTCGAGCGGGCATTCTGCAGGAAGATGTAGACCACCAGGATCACCAGCGCCACGGCCTGGAACAGCGTAATGATAATTTCGCGAATGCCTGCAGTAATCGGCTTGGTGGTATCCAGCGAAACAATATATTCAAGATCATCCGGAAACCGCTTGGACAGCTCTTCCATCTTGTCGAGGACCTGCTCCGCCACCTCAAGGCCGTTGGCATCGGGCAACTGGAAGATCTGCAATAACGCCGATGGCTGGCCGTCAAGTCGCGCCTGGATCTGGTAGTTCTGGCTGCCCAGCTCGATGCGTGCGACATCCTTGAGCAGCACCTGGGAACCATCCGGATTGGAACGCACCACGACATTACCGAATTGTTCCGGGGTCTGGAACCGGTCAGCCGTCTGTACGGTATAGGTAAAGTCAGTACCGGGTGGCGCCGGCTCACCACCGATCTGCCCGGCCGGCACCAGCACATTCTGCTCGGAGATTGCCCGTGTGATATCCGGCACCGTCAGGCCAAGCTTGGCCAGCTGGTCCGGCCGAATCCAGATGCGCATGGCATACTCGGTGATACTGCCACCCAGCACTTCCGCCAGACCGACGCCGCGAATACGCGCCAGCTCGTCGATGATATTGATGGTGCCGTAATTGGTCAGGAACTGTTCGTCATAGGCGCCTTTGGGTGACACCAGCGACACCAGCAGCAGTGGAAAGGAGAGTTTTTTCTTGACCGTGACACCGAGGCGCTTGACTTCTTCCGGCAGGCTGGCCTGCGCTTCGGATACGCGGTTCTGGGTCAGCACATTGGCCATGTCAAGGTCGGTGCCGACCTCAAAGGACACTTCGAGATTGAGGCGGCCATCACTGGAATTGATGGAACGCATGTAGATCATGTCTTCCACCCCGTTGACCTTCTGCTCGACCGGGGTGGCAACCGACTGCTCGACGTTAACCGCGTTAGCACCGGTGTAGGTACCGGTAACGGAAACCATCGGCGGCGTGATTTCCGGATACTGCGCAATCGGCAGGCGACTGAGCGCAACCAGGCCGACAATCACAATAATGATTGCGATAACCATGGCCACGATGGGCCGCCTGACAAAGAATTCAGCCAACGGTTATTCCCCGGCCTCTTCTGTTTCTGCCTTGTTTTTGGCCGCAGCGGCTTCCGCTGTCACCGGGTTGACCGTCATGCCTTCCTTCAACCGCAGGATGCCTTCCACGGCGACACGCTCTCCCGGCTTGAGGCCTTTGTCAATCAGCCACATGTTATCTATACGCGGACCGGCTTCGATATCGCGCAATTCGACCGTGTTGTCGGGCTTGATAACAAACACGCGGTAATTGCCCTGCAATTCATTGACCGCGCGTTGGGGCACCAGCAAGGCATCCTTGCGGATCTCGGCAACGGCCCGCACCCGTGCAAACTGGCCGGCCAGTACGATGTTGTCCGGGTTCGGAAAATCCGCTTCCAGGGTAAAGGTACCGGTCGTCGGGTTAACTGCAGCATCGTAGGCAACCACGTAACCCTTGTCAGGATGAACCGTACCGTCTGCAAGGATCAGTTCAAGTTCGCGTCTCCTTTCCAGTTCCGACTCAGGCTGCTTCCTGAATTCGGCGAAGCGGCGGGCCCATTGCAGATAAAGCCGCTCATTTACCGAAAAGCGCACCCGGATCGGGTCCGCCTGCGAGACATAGTTCAGCACCACCGGGTTGGGTTCCTTGCCGACAAACTCGCCAACCTTGGCTTGCGAGATGCCAATACGACCGTCAATGGGTGATTCAATGCGCGTGTAACTGAGCTCGATGTTGGCCTGGTCGAGCTGCGCCTCGGAGGCCTGCACGGAACCCTGTGCCGCCTTGTACTCGGCCACGGCCGAATCCAGATCCTGCTGGCTGACGGCCTTCATCTCGGCCAGCGGCTTGATACGTGCGAGGTCACTTTTTGCCTTGGCGAGCATGGTGCGGGATTCTGCCAGGTAACCCTTCGCCTCGACGACCTTGGCCTCGAACGGCCGCGCGTCAATGGTATAGAGCAACTGACCCTGGCTGACCTCGCGACCTTCCTTAAAGTCGAGGCTTTCGAGAAAACCCTCGACGCGGGCACGGATCGGGATATCAACCGAGCCGCGCGTTGAACCGACCATCTCGATCGGGATCGGCACGTCTTCCCGGGTAACGGTTACCACCGGAATATCAAGTATTAGCGGTGCAGGTGGTTCAGGCTGGCCGCAGCCGGTAACGGTCAGTATCAGTGTCAGGACGACAGGAAGGACGTAGCGAGCCGGGCATCCACGCATTCCTCTGCATTCATTAGCAATGAGATTATTCATCGTTATTATCTCCCCTTCTGCTTCCTGTCTGGCTTGCTTTTCCGCTCCATCCGGGCTACCGACTGGCTGCAAGATCGACTCCGTTATGGGCCTTTGCACGCCCCGGGAAGGAACGGGTGAGACGTTGACCGGGATCAAACACCTGGTAGGCCTTGACCGGCCGGACGGCCTCCTCTTCCTCCGCCTGCTTGCCGGAACAACCGGCCAGCAGCAATGCCGCCAGCAGGGCAGGTATAATCAGAATTCTGTGTAGGGAATTCATCGTGTTCCCTGTGCGTTTTCTGTTGTTGCCGGGCACTACCGGCCACTCGTAAAACAGCACCCATTATAAGGAAAAAGGGAGTCGGTGTCGGTTTTAACAGGAAAATCGACACCGACCCCATTTATCAGGTGGTCAATCTTTATTATAGGTGCGGATAAATTCCATCAAGGCCGACACCGGCAATGCCTTTGAATAAAACCAGCCCTGGCCATAATCCACGCCCCGCTTACGCAGGTAATTTGCCTGCTCCTGTGTCTCGATGCCCTCGGCAATAATGCGCAGTTGCAGTCTTTTGGCCATATCAATAATGGAATCCACCAGGCCGGCCGTCAAAGCATCGGTGCCGATGGCCTCGACAAAACTCTTGTCAATCTTCAGATAGTCCAGCGGGAAGGAACTGATATAACTGAGACTGGAATAACCGGTACCGAAATCATCCAGGGCGATATGTGACTGC